>DASVUA010000880.1:0-2191 GCA_036387295.1 Thermoanaerobaculia bacterium
ATCGCTTCACCATCGAAGCGTGGGTCGATCACTTCCTCACCTGGCACCGCGACCTCAGGAAACGGGTGGACGGCGGGGCGACCGAAGAAGAGCTGCGCGTGCAGCTTCTCATCGGACTCGAGTACATCCGTGCGGCGGCGGCGCGCAGCAACACGCGCGACAAGAGGCGCCTCGACGGATTCGTCGCCAGCCTCGAAAGCGGCGACACGGTCTCCGAAAAAATCGAAGACCTCTGGAGCGAAGACCTCCTCGCACTCATGTGGCGCAACGCGGAACGGAAGTTCGTCACCCGCTACCGCACCGAGCTGCTGATCGAAGTCGATCGCCCGCGCGCCGCCTACAGCACCTGGTACGAGCTCTTCCCCCGCTCGACGGCGCGCGAAGAAGGACGCCACGGCACGTTCAAAGACGTCGAAGCGCAGCTGCCGCGCGTCGCGCGCATGGGCTTCGACATTCTTTACATGCCGCCCATTCACCCGATCGGCGAAACGTTCCGCAAGGGAAAGAACAACAAGGTCAAAGCCGAGCCGGGCGACGTCGGCAGCCCGTGGGCCATCGGCGCCAAAGAAGGGGGCCACAAAGCGACCCATCCGGAGCTCGGCACGATCGACGATTTCGAACGGCTGGTCGCCCGCGCTGTCGAGATGGGAATCGAAGTCGCGATGGACATCGCCTTCCAGGCAGCGCCCGATCACCCGTACGTCAAAGAGCATCCTCAATGGTTCCTCATGCGGCCCGACGGCACCATTCAGTACGCCGAAAATCCGCCGAAGAAATACCAGGACATCTATCCCTTCCACTTCGAGAGCGACGAGTGGCAGGAACTGTGGGACGAGCTGCGCGACGTCTTCGCCTTCTGGGCGCGGAAAGGCGTGCGCGTGTTCCGCGTCGATAATCCGCACACCAAGCCGCTGCCGTTCTGGGAGTGGTGTATTCGCGATCTGAAGCGCGAGTGGCCCGACCTCATCTTCCTGGCCGAGGCGTTCACGCGGCCGAAGATCATGTACAGACTGGCGAAAGCAGGCTTCACGCAGTCGTATACGTACTTTGCGTGGCGCAATACCAAACTCGAGCTGCAGGAGTACTTCGAGGAGGTCACCAAGCCGCCGGTCAGCGATCTTTTCCGGCCGAACGTCTGGCCCAATACGCCCGACATTCTCCCGGAGTTCCTCCAGCACGGCGGACGGCCGGCGTTCACGCTGCGGCTCATTCTCGCCGCAACGCTCGCCTCCTCGTACGGCATTTACGGCCCCGCGTACGAGCGCTTCGTGCACCTGCCGCGCGAGCAGGGGAGCGAGGAATATCTCGATTCCGAAAAATACGAGATCAAGCACTGGCCGCCGGCCGATGACGATCTGACGGAGCTCATTGCGGCGGTGAATCGCATCCGCCGCGACAACATTGCGCTCCAGCAGAACGCGACGCTGGCCTTCCACGAGACGGATAACGAAAACATCCTCTGCTACAGTAAGACGGCCGGCGAGAACGCGCTCATCTGCGTCGTGAACGTCGACCCGCACAATACGCACGCCGGCTGGATCGACCTCGATCTCGAGGCATTGAAGCTCGAGAGCGGACGCCCGTTCCAGGTGCACGACCTGCTGAGCGGCGCGCGCCACACCTGGCACGGCCCGCGGAACTTCGTGCAACTGAATCCGCACGTCGTGTCGGCGCACATCTTCCGCATCCGCCGCCGCGTCCGGACCGAGCGAGACTTCGAATACTTTTTATGAACGTAGAACGCAGAGCACGGAACACGACGCGTTCCGCGTCCGGCGTCGAGAATTATGACTGACGACCTTTGGTACAAAGACGGGATCATTTATCAGACGCACGTCCGTGCGTTCTACGACAGCAATGGCGACGGCATCGGCGATTTCCAGGGACTCGCGCGCAAGCTCGATTACCTGCAGGACCTCGGCATCAACATCCTGTGGCTCCTGCCGTTCTATCCATCGCCTCTGCGCGACGACGGCTACGACATCGCCGATTACACGGCGGTCAATCCGAGCTACGGCACGCTCGCCGATTTCAAGACGTTCCTGAAAGAAGCGCATCGCCGCGGAATCAAGGTCGTCACCGAGCTCGTCATCAATCACACCAGCGACCAGCACGCCTGGTTCCAGAAATCGCGCCGCGCCAAGCCGGGCAGCCCATGGCGCGACTTCTACGTGTGGAGCGACACGCCGGA
>DASVUA010000881.1:0-7126 GCA_036387295.1 Thermoanaerobaculia bacterium
CACAGCAGGGGATCATCCGTGTGGACGGCCGGACGCTGACGCCGGAGATGTACGAGTCGTACCGCGGCCTTTTTGCGGCGGTATTCAGCGACTATCACCTCTTCCATCGCCTGTATGGGCTGCTCGACGCCGCGGACGATGAAATTCAGCGCCGTCTCGAGCTGATCGAGATGCAGGAAAAAACGCGGGTCGCCGATTCGCGCTTCGAGACGCTGGATCTTTCGGGAGGGCAGCGGAAGCGCATTGCGCTGCTCGTCAGCCTGCTCGAAGACCGGCCGATCTGCATCTTCGACGAAATGGCCGCCGATCAGGACCCCGGCTTCCGCCGCAAGTTCTATCAGGAGATCCTGCCGCTGTTGAAGCAGGAAGGGAAAACCATTGTGGCCGTCACGCACGACGACCGCTATTTCGGCGACGCCGACCGCCTTCTGAAGATGGACGAAGGGAGAATCGTCAACCATGACTACGATCGCGGTTAGCGCGCCGCCTCTCAGCCGCCGGGATCGCTTTCGCGCCTGGCTGCGCACGAGATCGATCGTCTTCCTGATCATTCTTCTTCTGCTGCTGCTCCTGCTCGCGTATCTGTGGCCGGACGTCGCGATCGACATCGGACCGGGACAGGCTGGCGTGCTCTGGAAGCGTTTCGACGGCGGCACCGTGACGGTGGCGAACGACGGGCGGCCGTTCATCGGACGGATCGACGCGGACATGAGCGGCGAGGCGCGCTCGCTCATCGACCACATCGACGAGAAAGAGAATCGCCTCGAGGATCGCGGCTTCCACGTCTATCCATACGGCGAGGGGACGCGCCTGATCTGGCCGTGGGACGAGATGTTCATCTACAACATCCGTCTGCAGGAGGTCTCGCACACCTTCGATGTGCTGACGCGGGACGGTCTCAATGTCCAGGCGGAGATCTCCGTGAGCTGGAAGCCGATCGAAGCCGACCTCGGCGCACTGCACCGTGACATCGGCCCCAATTACGTAAACGTGCTTCTCATTCCGGTCGTCGGCGCGTCGGCTCGGGAGGAAATTGCCCGCTACGCTCCCGACGCGCTCTATTCGCCGCTGCGTCTCGAGATTCAGGAGCGCATCCGCGAGCGAGTGAAGCGCACGCTGCTCAGCCGCTTTTATCCGCTCAACCGCCGGGAAAGCTACGTCATTGTGGAGGACGTGCTGATCCGCAGTGTGAAGTTCCCGCCCGAGATCGAGGCGGCCATTCAGGAGAAAGTGGCGCAGAAGCATCTCGCGGAGTCGTACGTCTACAGAATCGATCGCGAGGCGCGGGAAGCCGATCGTAAAGCCATTGAAGCCGAGGGGATCAGGCGGTTCCAGGCGACCGTCAATGACACGATCTCCGACGGCTATCTCCGTTGGAAAGGGATCGACGCCACGCTGGAGCTGGCGAGATCGCCGAATTCGAAAGTGATCGTCATCGGTGGCAAGGATGGCTTGCCGGTGGTGCTGGGTGGGCTCGACAGTGGGTCGAGCACTGGCGGTGGCAGCGGGCGAGGCGGAGCGGCCGCGAATCCCGCACCGATCATCGGACCTCCCGCTCCGCCGCGCTGATTTCGATCGAGAAAGGATCGTTCAATGACCGACCCGTTTGAAAATGAAAATGCCGAATACCTCGTGCTGGTGAATGACGAGAATCAGTATTCATTGTGGCCCGCCTTCAAAGAGATCCCGGCCGGCTGGGCGGCGACCGGGCCGAAAGGAAACCGGAAGGTGTGTCTCGACTGGATCGAGGCGAACTGGACCGACCTGCGGCCGCGCAGTCTCGCCGAGCGGATGGACAACAGCGCGGGATGAAGTGGCTCGCGCCGTCGCTGCTCCAGACGCCCGCGAGGATGCGCCTGTTCTGCCTGCCGTACGCGGGAGGGGGAGCCTCCGCGTACCGCACCTGGCCCGCGGCGATGCCGGCGCATGTTCAGGTGTGCCCGGTCCAGCTGCCGGGACGGGAGAATCGGTTGCCCGAGGTGCCGTACAGAAGCACGGCCACGCTCGTGCCGGCATTGACGGAAGCACTGCGGCCGTTTCTCGACCGCCCTTATGCGTTCTTCGGCCACAGCATGGGCGGGCTGCTCGCGTACGAAACCGCGCGCGAGCTGCGGCGCCGTGGCGCCCCCATGCCGCACTACCTCTTCATCTCCAGCCACCGCGCGCCGCAATTGCCCGATCGCGGGACGCAGATGCATCGGCTCAGCAGACCGGAGTTCCTGAAATCGCTGCGCGAGCTGCAGGGGACGCCGGAAGAAGTGCTGGCCAATGAAGAGATGATGACGATCCTCGAGCCGGTGCTGCGCGCCGATTTCGAGCTGTGCGAGACGTACAGGCACATACCGGAGGAGCCATTGGACGTCCCGATGAGCATCTTCGGCGGTACAGGGGATCGCGACATTCCGGAAGAAGACCTGCAGGCGTGGCAAGCCGAGACGCGCGCACCGTCCCGCGTCCAGATGTTTCCCGGCCACCATCTTTATCTGCGCGACGAACGCCTCGCCCTCATTCGCGCCATCGTCGACGATCTTTCCAGAGCTCCGGCCGCGCTGCCCGCGCGTACGACATAGACGCGCTCCTCCGCATCAAACGAATCGCGCGCGCCGGTGTGCAGGAAATCGCACCGTGGCGCGTCGATCTTTACCGCCGTGTGGGGCGTGAATTCAACCACAACGGAATTCAGGAAACGTGTTTTCTTGACCACGCCGTCAATAAATGCTATTCAGTGGACGGTTCCCCAGACAAGCGGTTTTCCGTGACGCAACAGCCGGTCGTTCTCGGCTGCCGGGCAGCGCTGCGCGCAGACGTCGCTGCACCCGCGGCTGATCCGGCGATTCACGCCGTCGCGGAAATCGCCCCTGTCGCGGGGCCGCTGAACGTCCATGCACATTTCGAGTGTCACCGCGATCGTCACGGGTGCCGCGAGCGGCATCGGGCGCTGCTTCGCGCTGCAGCTCGTCGCCGCGGGCGCGACCGTCATGGCGCTCGACGTCGACGGGCGCGGCCTCGACGCACTGTCGGCGTCCGTCGCTTCGTCTGACGGGCGTTTAAGGGCAGCGCGCGTCGACGTGAGCAACGAGGCACAGGTGAAAGCGTTCGTCGCCGAGGCGGGAGCGCCGAACGTCCTCGTGAACAACGCGGGGATTCTGCGGGATGGGCTGCTCGTCTCGCGCGATCCCGACGGCTTCGTCCGGAAACTCCCGACGGCGCAATGGAAATCGGTGCTCGACGTCAACCTCACCGGTCCGTATCTCATGGCGCGTGAGACGGCCGCGATGATGATCGAGCAGGGGATCGAGCCTGGCCTCATCGTCAACGTCTCCTCCATTACCAGCGCCGGCAATCCCGGCCAGTCGAATTACGCCGCGTCGAAAGCAGGCCTCGACGCCGATACGCGCACCTGGGCGCTCGAGCTCGCGCCATACGGAATCCGCGTCGCCGGCATTGCACCCGGCTTGATCGACACGCCAATGGCAGGGCGCTTATCCGAGGATGAGCGAACGCAGCTCGTCGATGCCATTCCCCTGAAACGGATGGGGCGGCCGGAGGAAATCTGGCTCGCGCTCAAATTCATCATCGAGTGCGATTTCCTGACCGGACGCGTCATTCAGGTCGATGGCGGAGCGAGCTACTCATGAGCATCGCACTCGCCCCCGCCGGGCACACGCCTGCCGAAATCCCGCGTGTGCTGCACCAGATCTATTTCGGCGGCATCGATGCCGCGTCGCCCGCATACCGTGATTACGCGCAGACGTGGCGCGTGCATCATCCGCACTGGCAGCATCAATTCTGGGATGCAGCCCGCTGCCGCAATCTCGTTGAAGAGCATTACGGCTGGTTTTTGCCGGTCTATGACGCCTATCGCCATCGCATTCAGCGCGTCGACGCGGTGCGATACTTCATCCTCCATCACCACGGCGGCGTCTACGCCGACATGGACATCGAGAGCCGCCGTCCCATCGACGAGCTGCTCGCCGGACGCGAGCTGCTGCTCAGTGGGTTGAGCATGGGCGTGACGAATGCCGTAATGGGCAGTACGCCGGGGCATCCATTGTGGCCGCGCGTGTTCGCGGCCATGCAGCGGCGGCGAAACCGGTTTGCGCTGTCGTCGCCACTCTCATCGAAGCTCGCAATGCCGATGTACGTCGGCTACAGCACTGGTCCATTGATGCTGTCCGATTGTGTGGCCGAGGGTGGGTATTACGGCGATCCGCGCGTCGGGATCTGCCCGACGCATTATTTCGAGCCACTCGCGCCGGGCGGCAACGGCGCGTTGCGCGAAGGCGCTGCGGCCGATCTGTCCGGATCGTATGCAATTCATCACATGTCCATGCATTGGATGCCGCGGAGCCAGAAGGTGCTCGGCTGGATTCTCGATGCGTGGGCAAAAACGTTCGTCCGTAAGCAGCAGGGCGGGGGCTGAGCCAGGCGGCCGTCCGCGGTCCACGCAGTCGACACAGGAGCGAGTTCAATGTACCGAAAGCAGGCGCGCGATCTCGTCGAGATCCTCCATTGGCGGGGCGAGCACCAGCACGGCCGCAGCGCGCTCACGTTCTGCGCCGATGACGGCACGGAAACGACCTGGACTTACGGGGAGCTCGATCTGCGCGCGCGGTCGTTTGCCGTTGCGCTGCGCGAGCTCGCCTCGGCCGGCGACCGCGCCGTGCTGCTCTGTCCCGGCGGTCTGCACTATGTGCGCGCAATCGTCGGCTGCTTTTATGCCGGCGTCGTCGCCGTGCCGGCGTATCCCCCCGCCAATGCACGGCAGCTCGCACGAATCGACGCGATCCTGCGCGATTCCGGAACAGACCTCATCGTCACCACGACCGAGACGCGCGATCGCATCAACAAATGGCTGGCCGCCGAACGGCGGCAGGCGCAATTCCGCTTCGTTTGTGTCGACGAAATTCCGGTCGCAGACGCGGACCGCTGGTCGATGCCGCTCCTCACACCCGAAACGCTCGCTTTTCTGCAATACACCTCCGGCTCCACCAGCGACCCGAAAGGGGTGATGGTCGGTCATGGAAACCTCATGGCCAACCTGGCCATGATCGAGCAGGGATTTGCCCTCACGCCTGACAGTGAGTGGGGGACGTGGCTCCCGATGTTCCACGACATGGGGCTCATTGGAAACGTGCTCGAGCCTCTGTACCTCGGCGCGAAAACGGTTCTGATGTCGCCGCAGGCATTCGTGCGCGAGCCGGTGAGCTGGCTGCAGCTCATGACGCGGCATCGTTCCTCGGTCACCGGCGCGCCGAACTTCGGCTATGCCTTGTGTGCGCGCGGTGTTTCCGACGAACAGAAGCAGGGGCTCGATCTCAGTGCGCTCACCGTTGCGTATTGTGGCTCGGAGCCGATCGATCCGCAGGTGCTCGAGCGTTTCGCGGAAGCATTTCGCGATTGTGGATTCAGGAAGGAAGCGCTTTTTCCCTGCTATGGCATGGCCGAGGCGACGCTGTTCGCGACCGGAAGCGTGCCGGGCGGCGGCGCGCGTTCCCTGCGCGTCGACGCGCGTGCATTGGAGAGCGACATCGCCACGCCGGTCGACGCGACTGCACCGGCGCGCGTATTGACCGCGTCCGGCCATCCCGCGCCGGGACAGCAACTGCGCATCGTCGATCCCGAAACGCGGCGTCCGCTGCCCGAGGGCCGGGTCGGCGAAGTGTGGCTCAAAGGACCGAACATCGCGCAGGGCTACTGGGGCGCCGAAAGCCTGACCCGCGAAACGTTCGGCGCAATGCTGGTCGAGGGCGACGGCCCGTATCTCCGCACAGGCGATCTCGCGTTCGTCGACGGCGGCAGTCTCTACGTCACCGGGCGCAGCAAAGACCTCATCATCATTCGCGGCCGCAACGTCTATCCGCAGGATGTGGAACGGACTGCCGCCGAAAGCAGCGCGGCCGTGCTGCCCGGCGGAACCGCGGCGTTCTCGATCGAGATCGATGGCACGGAAGAGCTGGTCGTGGTGCAGGAGATCCGCCGCGCCGCGCGGCACGAATCGCCGGAAGCGATCGCCGCCGCGATTCGCAATGCGGTCGTCGCCGATTACGAGCTTGCGCCGTACGCGATCGTGCTGCTCAAGCCCGCCACACTGCCGAAAACGTCCAGCGGCAAAGTGCGGCGCGCCGCCACGCGAGAGGCGTATCTCAACGACGCGCTCGACGTGCACTTTGCCTGGACCCGTCCGAGCGCAGCGACTGCCGATGCGGAAGGATCGACCGCGCGTGCCGACGAAGTGATCGCCTGGTTCCGCCATTACGCAGCCACCCGCATCGACTCGCGCCTCATCGACGAGCGGCGAACGATCCCGCCGTACGTCGTGCTCGATTTCGGCAATCGCGGCCTGCTCGGATTGCAGGCACCGCTGGCGTTCGGCGGGCTGGCGCTCACCTATCGCGACATGTTTCGCGTCCTCGCGCAGATCGCGGCGTTCGACGTGACGCTCGGATCGTTGGTCGGCGTCCACAACGCGCTCGGGCTGCGGCCGCTGCTCCGGTTCGGTTCGGAACGACAGAAGCAGGCGCTCCTCCCGAATCTCGCCTCCGGCCGCGAGCTCGCCAGTTTCGCGTACACCGAGCCGGCCGCCGGCTCGAATGCCGGCGCGATCGAAGCGACCGCCACTCCCGACGGGCGTGGCGGCTGGCTGCTGCGCGGCTCGAAGAAATGGATCGGCTCCGCCTCCTGGAGCGGCTGCATGCACGTCTTCGCGCATCTGCTCGATGACGACGGCCGCCGCCGCGGCATCACCGGCTTCGTCGTGCGCCAGGGTGCAGCGGGATTGGTGCAGGGCGCCGAAGAGCTGACCATGGGCTCGCGCGGCATGGTGCAGAACGCGATCGAGCTGCACGACGTGCGCGTCGGGCCGGAAGACCTTCTCGGCGAGCCGGGGGAAGGGGCGATCGTCGCGCAGGACGTCATGGAGCACGGCCGCATCTGCATCGCCGTCTCCGCGGCGGGCGTGCTCAAACGCGCCGCGCAGCTCATGACGCGGTACGCGCGCCGCCGCTCCATCGCCACGGGGCGCCTGCTCGACAACGCCGTCACGCGCGAGCGCCTCACCCAGATCATCACCGAAGCCGCGGCGCTCGACGCATTCATCGATGCGTTCGCCGAGTGGCTCGATGCA
>DASVUA010000882.1:0-2662 GCA_036387295.1 Thermoanaerobaculia bacterium
ATCGGCGTGTCGACCCAGCCGGGCTTGATCATGACCAGCGCGACGTTCGACTGCGCGAGGCGGTTGCGCAGGCCTTCGCAGTAAGCGTGCAGCGCTGCTTTCGCCGCGCCGTAGACGTAATTGCTGCGCCGCCCGCGGTCGCCCGCGACAGAACCGATGACGGCGAGCGTGCCGTGCTTCGCGTCTTCGAGCGCGTTCGCGAAACGGGCGGTGAGCGCGATGACGGAGGTCGCGTTGAGATCGAACGCCGCCTGCTGCGCAACCGCGTTGCGATCGATCGCATGCTGATCGGGGAGCGTTCCGTGCGCGATCAGCACGACGTCGATCCTCTCCCCTGCCTTCGCGACGAGCTGCGCGTCGTGCGTCCGATGGGCGAGATCGGCCACGAACGTCGCCACATTCGCCGCGCCGCGCACGCGCAGATCGGCCGCGACGGCCTCGACCTTCGCGGCGTCGCGCGCGACGAGCAGCAGCGACGCGCCGTCCCGCGCATAAAGCTTCGCCACTTCCTGCGCGATGCCCGACGTCGCACCGATGATCACGACCTTCTTCATTGCATCACCCTCCGCCAGAACGAAGACGAGAATTGTGGATCGACGGAGCGGCGGAACTCCTCCCACCGCGGAAAGAAGCGGCGGAACTGCTCCGGCGCCATCCGCGCGTCTTTGGCCGGATAGACCGAGCCGCCCGCGGAGGCAACCGTTGCGTCGCACTCATCGAGCAGGCGCAGCAGCCCTTTCGCGTTCGCCGCAAAATCCATCGACACCGTGGTGCCGGCGCGTGGAAACGAGAGCAGCCCGGGCGACGGCAGCGCGCCGAATTTCTTCACCACCGTCAGCGGCGAACTGATCCTGCCGATGCGGCCGAGGATCTCGGCCACCGGCGCGAGCCCTGCGCGCTCCGGAATCACGAACTGGTATTGCAGAAAGCCGCGCCGCCCGTAGATCGCGTTCCAGTTCGCGATCGCATCGAGCGGATAGAAGAACGGATCGTAGTCGATCCTCTTCGCCCGCGCGCGGCGCGTTCCGTAAAAGTAGGCGGCATTGAACGCGCGCACGGTTGGACGCGTGAGGAATGGAGCGAACGGTGCAACCGGAACGCTCCTGCTCGCGCGCCGCGTGTGCGATCGAGCCTGCGGCACGTGCGATTGCGAGGCGTGATTGCCGCGGATGAACAGCCCGCGATTCGTGAATGTATCGAGCCACGCCACCGTGTATTCGTGGGTCTCGTCGGACGCGGTCGAAAGCTCCTCGAATTGCGCGAGCGAATGAAACGGAATCCGCTCCTCCACGATCTCCGGCGATTCGATCCTCCGCAGTTGCACGGTGGCCGACACGATCAAGCCCGTCAGGCCGAGGCCGCCGATCGTCGCGGCAAACAAATCGTCGGCAGGAGTGCAATCGACGCGGCTTCCATCGGAGCGAAGCAGCTCGAACGACAGCACGTGCCGGCCGAACGTCCCGGCGCGATGATGATTTTTGCCATGCACGTCATTGGCGATGCAGCCGCCGATCGAGACGAACTTCGTGCCCGGCGTGACCGGCAGAAACCAGCCGCGCGGCACCACGACCGAGAGGATGTCG
Organism: Thermoanaerobaculia bacterium; assembly: GCA_036387295.1. Taxonomy (GTDB): domain Bacteria; phylum Acidobacteriota; class Thermoanaerobaculia; order Gp7-AA8; family Gp7-AA8; genus QHVT01. Next base: position 1,584 of record DASVUA010000882.1, read on the forward strand.
GCGAGCGTCGCACCAGCTTCGCAATGCAGCACGCCGGTCGTCTCGTCGAACGACAACAGCCGCGACATGCGCGAGACGTCGAGCAGCGTGTGGCCGTTGTTGAGACAGACGTCGCCGTAGCTCCGTCCGTGCGCGTACGGCAGCACGAGATCGTCGAAGCGCGGAGCGTCCGTCGTCCATGAAAGATCGACCACCTGCCGCGGCGTCGAACGGATCCACCTGCCCCACGATTCGTGCGCCATCACACCGCCGCGAGAACGATCAGCGCGATCAGCACGCCGACGACATAGCTGGCCGGATCGCGCGCCGCGACGACGATCGGATCGTCCTTGATCTCGCCACGATGCGCGAGAAACCACATGTGCGCGGTCCAGTAGAGCAGCAGCGGGCAGACCAGCCAGAGGAGCCGCGGCGAGGTGTACAGCCGCGCGACCTGCGGGCTGGCGAGATAGAGCGCGAGCACGAGCACGGCCAGATAGCCGCTCGTCACCCCCATGCTGCGCAGCAGGTCGCGATCGGCCGTCACATAACCGCGACCCGGCGCGGCGTCGGCCGACTGCTTCATCAGAAATCCAAGATCGGCGTACCGCTTCAGCAGCGCCAGCCCGACGAACAGAAACACCGAGAGCGCGACGAGCCAGTCCGACACTTCGACGCGCGCCGCGGCGCCTCCGGCGAGCACGCGAATGGTCCAGAGCGCGGAGAGCGCGAGCACATCGACAAAGACGCGCCGCTTGAGCCAGAGCGAATAACCGAGCGAAAGAAGGCCGTAACCGGCGAGGTAGCCGACGACATCGAGCGAGACGCTGTACGCGAGCGCCACGCCCGCGATGACGAGCGAGACGCCGAGAATCGTCGCAACGCCCGGCGACACCGCGCCCGAGGCGATCATCCGGTTGCGCTTGGTCGGATGCGCGCGGTCGAACTCGAGATCGCGCACGTCATTGATCAGATAGGTGCCGGATGCGGCGAGACAGAACGCCGCGAACGCGAGCACCACCGCGCGCAGCTCCGTGAGGTCGCCGGTCTGGTGCGCGAGCACGATCGGCGCGAAAACGAGAAGGTTCTTCGTCCAGTGC
>DASVUA010000883.1:0-9928 GCA_036387295.1 Thermoanaerobaculia bacterium
GATGGTCGGCCCCGACAAATTGCTCGAGCGATGGTGGAAAAAGAAACTGCGTCTCGTAGTCCGGCCGGATCTCGCGACTCATGCTTCTGTTTAGCACGACTCATGGATTTCCACAGCGCGGCAGTTTTTGAGACGGTCTGCGACAGTCGCCGCTCTCACTCGCGGCAGCGTCAGCTGCCGCATGCGCGGAGAGCGGAGGCTGAAGCCTCCGCAAGTGAGAGCGGCGACTCGCGTCGCCGCACTCCAAACCCGAACGGCGATTCTCGCGGAGTGACACTCTGTCACGACTTTCCCTCTGCTCGGGCGGTCGACCGCGTTGAGCATTATCGCGACTGCAAGCGGCCCGCAGACGTGGTCACCACGCGCTGGTTCATTGTATGGATTGATGCACCTACCGGCGCGACACAGTCGCTCTCATTCGGGTGATACGTACGTTCGGTGGACGAAGCCGTATTCACGATCGATGATGACCGTGATTGTTCCCCTCGCATCACGGCGAGAGAAGACGAGATGTTCGGTGGGCGTGGTCGACGGAACACGGCGCTCCGAGAGTTGTGCGTCGAGGCTCCAAAGCTTGCGCGCCCACTGCAGCATCCGGACACGTGTCGTCTCGGCTGCCCGAACTTCCGGATCGCGGTTAGGCAGCCACTGAACGCTCTCGAGATGATTCGAGATGAACTGCACATAAATTTCGCCGATCTCTTCGGCACGTGAACCGTTGCAAGTTGCAACTTGTGAGCTGACGGTGATCCAAAACCGCTCGGGCTCCGCGCCCGCAGTGTATTGCTCCGTTCTGACGGAGAGAGTCATGGCACCGATGCCGTACGTTTCCCGCAACGCGTCTTGTGCGAACTTCTCCGCAAGATCAGCCGCCCGCTCCGTCACCGCCGCCTGCAGTGCGCAGGCGAAAACGAGCGATAAGAACACGGCCGCGACTCTACTTTGGCGCACTGGTCCTGAACTCCTCATCTGCGACCGCTGGTTCATACGCGATAGTCGCGGAGTGCGGCGAGGGAGAAGGTGGCGATGTGGGCGGCGAGCATTGTGACGAGGTCGGGGGTCATTCGTTTGCGGCGGAGGACTCTCAGGCTGACTGGTTGGGCCATTTGATAGAAGACGCATTGGCCGAAGATGCTCGAGGCGAGTAATTGGAGGCGTTCGTCGTCGAGGTCGGGTCGGGATAGTTTCAAGAGGTCGACGAGTACCTGATTTCGCGGAAGAACGAATTCGCGGACGATCCGTTCAAATGCGGGCGTGGGGTCGGTCATTTCGCGCGCCAGCAGGCGTGCGTGCGCGGCACCATCGCTCGTGGGCAGGAGCGACAGCATGAACTCGCGGATGAAACGGCGCACTCCTTCTTCCGCACTCCCGGCGCCGTTCGCGCGCGCTTCCTCGAGAATGCCGGCGGTCGACGGCAGCGCATCGCGCACAGGCATGAACGCGCGCCGCAATGCGGCGGCGTAGAGCTCCTGTTTGCCGCCGAAGTAATAATTCACTGCCGCAATGTTCAGCGACGTCGCTTCCGCCAGCTGGCGTACGCTCGTGCCGGCATACCCGCGCTCGGCGAACAGGCGGATGGCCGCCTCAATCAGCAATTCACGCGGGTCGTGCTCGTCCCGTTTTTTCACAAGAACATCCATCCTCATTGCAAGCCGGCGCGGAATCGCAATGCGCTCACCAGCAGCAGCGCGGTTCCGATCGCCGTCAATGCCGCCAACTGCGGCCAGAGCAGTTCGACACCCGCCCCTTTCAGCATGACGCCGCGGGCGATCTCGCCGAAATGGCGTACCGGATTGAGTTGGCTGAACCATTGAAGCGCGTCAGGCATCGACTCGATCGGCGTCGTCGCTCCCGATACGAGCGCGACCGGCGCATTGACGAAGAAGCTTAGCAGCTGCGCCTGTCGCTGCGACGCGCAATACGACGCGATGACCGCGCCGATTCCGACTCCCGCGACGACGCAGAAGCAGCCGGCCACGAACAACAGCAGGAACGAGCCGCGGCACGGAATCCCGAAGACCAACCGCGCGACACCAATCGCGAGGAGAACATCGACGCTGAGGAGCACGATCAGTGGCGTCAGTTTCGCGGCGACGATCTCCGCCGAGGTGGCTGGTGTGAGCAGCAACTGCTCGACCGTGCCCATCTCGCGCTCGGTCACCAGCGACGCGGCGGCGACGATCGATCCATTGAGCACCAGCAGGATGCCAATCGTGCCGGTGACGACGAACCACGTCGCACGCAGCCCGGGATTGAAGAGGAACGCGACGTCGAGCTCGACGCGGGCGGCGTCGCCGCGCGCCGCGTGCGCGGCCAGAATCGCGTCGACGTATTGCCGCGCAAGAAGCGCGGTGTTGGCGTTCGTGCCGTCGATCAGAGTCTGAATCGTTCGCGACGCGCCGTCCTGCACGAACGACCGCGGAATCACGACCATCGCATCGAGTCGGCCGTGACGCATCGCATCCGACAGGCGGCTCGCGCCGTCCTGCATGACGACGCGAAACGTGCCGCTGGCCTCGAGCGCGGCAACGAGATCGCGGCTCTCGCGCGACACGCTTTCGTCGGCTACACCGAGCCGCAGGTTGCGTACGTCGGGGCGCTGTGCGAATCCGAACAGCACGATCTGCACGGTAGGTGGAATCAGCAGCAGCACGACGAGCTCACGGTTGCGGCGGATCTGTCCGATCTCCTTTCGCAGCAGCGCGTAGAAACGCGACGTGCGCAATGACGCGAACCATCGCAACAGCGATGCGGCGCGTTGCGTCATCGCTCCACCTGCATCGGCGCCATCTTGCGGCAGGCGGCCGTGAATAACAGTGCGCCGAGGAGCAGTAACGCCAGTGGCACGTACCAGGTGGCCGGCCAGCCGCCGCCGCGCACGAATGTATCGCGCATCACTTCGATGAAGTAGCGCGCAGGAACGAGGTACGGAATCCACTTCATTGCAACAGGCAGATTCGAGAGCGGGAAGATGAATCCGGCGAGAAGGAGCGAGAAGAGAAATCCTGTCAGCTGCACGCCCTGAATCGCCGACGCCTGATTCGGAGAGGCAACGCCGATCAACGTCCCGAATGCGGCGTTGGCCAACGCGTACAGCGGCGCGGCGATGAGCAGCGGTGTGGGATCGCCCGCGAAGCGCAGACCGAACACGCCCATTGCGGTGACGACGAGCAGCAGACATTGCAGCAACCCGATGGCCGCATACGCGAGCACTGTCCCGCCTGCGAATTCCGCCGCCGATGCGCCGGACGCGTACACCTGCAGGATCGTTCCCCGTTCGCGCTCGCGCGAAGCGGCGAGTGCGGCGAGCAGCGGCGGGAAGAGCGCGAGGCAAAACGCGACGGCGCCCGGCGCGATGAAGAGGCTCGTCCGTCCTCCCGCGTTGTGCCAGAGCCGCGTTTCGCTCTGCAGTGCAACACGACCACCTCCGCGTGACGCGAAGTCGCTCGTGACGCCCTGCACGCCGCCCGCGACGATGCGCGCCGTGTTCGCGTCGCTGCCGTCGACGAGGAGCTGCACCCTTACCGGCTGTTCGCGCAGCAGCGAGGCCGCGAAATTCGGCGGGATGACTACCACTCCCCGCGCGTCGCCGCGCTGCAGCGATGATTCCGCCGAGGCGCGCTGCGTCACGACGACGAACGTGACGGAAGCGCGGATCGCATCGACGTAGCGGCGCGATTCGCGCGATTGATCGTAGTCCTCGACCACGAGCGGAATGCGTGTCATCGAGAGCGAGATGGCGGTCGTGAAGAGCACGAGCAGCAGCGGCGGCATCACCAGCACCAGAATCACCGACAGCCGGTCGCGCCACACTTCGAGCAGTTCTTTTCGCATGATCGCCAGCGCCCGTCTCATGAAGCACCTCGTTCGCTGTCCGACGCCGGCGAGGAGAGCGCGACGAACGCGTCTTCGATCGTGGCCGCCTCTTCGCGCACGGCGGACACGGCGAAACCGCGCGCGCGCAGCTCGCCGGCGAGGTCGACGGTCGTGCGGCGATCGCGAATCACGCGCAGGCGATCGCCGAGCACGGACGTTCGCCAGGGATCGGTCAGCGACGCCACGGCGCGCGCGGCCTGCTGCGGGTGGTCGACGAACAGCTCGACGATCGCACCTTCGACCGGCAGTTTCAGCTCGGCCGGCGTGCCTGACGCGACGATCTCCCCCGCCACCATCACGCCGAGGCGATGGCATTGCTCGGCTTCATCGAGGGAGTGCGTCGTCACGAGGATGGCCACGCCGCGATCGGCGAGTAGCTGAATGAGCTGCCACATCCGCCGGCGCGCGAGCGGATCGACGCCGGACGTCGGTTCGTCGAGAAAGAGGATGCTCGGCGCGTGCATGGTTGCGGCGCCGAGGGCGAGGCGCTGCTTCCAGCCGCCGGGAAGACTCCCGACCTGAACCGACAGCCGATCGCCGAGCCCCGCGTGATCGGCCACCCAGCGGATCGTCTCGCCGCGCGACTGCAGCGGCACGCCGTACACGCCGGCGAAAAAGTCGAGGTTCTCCTCGACGCTCAGCTCGTCGTACAGCGAAAACTTTTGCGACGCGTAGCCGAGCTGCTGCCGCGTCGCGCGATCGGTGGCCGGACGTCCGCCGAGCGCCGACGTGCCGCGCGTCGGCGCGAGCAGGCCGCAGAGCATTTTGATGGTGGTGGTTTTCCCGGCGCCGTTGCCGCCGAGCAGACCGTAAATCTCGCCGTAGCGAACGGTGAGATCGACACCGCGAACCGCCTCGAATGCGCCGAACGACTTCGTGAGCGCGCGCGCCACGATCGCGTCGCCTGACGGGCGCGGCGAGCTCCACTCGGGCATCGACGGCGACGACGGCGCCGCTTCGCCGCCGCGCGCACGCACTGCGCGCACGAACACGTTCTCGAGCGTCGGAGCAGCGCGCCGGACGACGGTATCGCCGATGCCGCTCGCCGCGACGATCTGCTCGCCCGCCGCGGCGTCAGCGACGAGCACGTCGAGGCGGTCGCCGAAGCGGAGCACGTCGCCGAGCCGGCTGTCGCGCGACAGCAGCTCGGCGGCGTGGCGCAAATCGGACGTGCGAACCTCGAGCCGCTGCAGGCCGGAGCGGCGGCGCAGCTCGGCCGGCGTGCCGTGATCGAGCACGGCGCCTTCGTGGAGAATTGCGATCGACGTGCAGCGCTCCGCTTCGTCGAGATACGGCGTGGCGATGACGATCGTGATCCCTTCCGCCGCCAGGAGCGTGAGCGCATCCCAGAACTGCCGCCGCGAAACAGGATCGACGCCGGTGGTCGGTTCGTCGAGCAGCACGAGGCGCGGCGCGGCAACGAGCGCGCAGGCAAGGGCGACTTTCTGCTTCATGCCGCCGGAGAGCTTCCCGGTCGCGCGATCGAGAAAACGGCTCATGCCGAACTGGCGGAGGTACTCGTGGCCGCGCGCGGCGCTGTCGCTCGCGGAGATGCGCCGCAGTGCGGCAGCGTGCCTCACGTTTTCGGTGACGGTGAGGTCAGTCGGAAGACTGAACGTCTGCGTCAGATATCCGGTCGTCGCGCGCGCCTCCCGGGCGGGTTGCCCGTCGATCGAGACCTCGCCGCGATCGGGGAGCATCACACCGGCGATCACGTGAAAAAGCGACGTCTTCCCGGCGCCGTCCGGCCCCACCAGGCCGAAGATCGCGCCGGGCTCGATGTCGAGCGTCACGCCGCGCACGGCAGGCACGCCTTTGTACGAGACGTGGACATCGCGAATGGCGACGGCGCTCATCGCGGGCCTGCTTGTGCGAGCACGATCTCCGCATCCGCGGGCATGCCGGGTTTCGCGGAACCGTCGTTGCGCAACAGCAGCAGCTTCACGCCGACGACCTGCTTTACGCGATCTTCGCGAAAGTAGACGTTCTCCGGCGTGAAGGCCGATCGCGGATCGACCTGCGTGACGCGCGCTTCGAGCGTGCGGCCGCGTTTGTGATCGAGAATCACGTGCGCGCGCTGCCCGACTTTTATCCGCGCGACGTCGCTCTGCGGGACGAATGCGCGCATGTACATTTGCGCCGGATTCATGAGCGTGACGAGCGGCGTCCCTGCTTCGACGGTGTCTCCCGGCTCGGCCGCGCGCGTGGCGATGACGCCGTCGAACGGGGCGACGACGACGAGCTCCTTTCGCCGCGCTTCGGCACGGCGCAGCGCCGCACGCGCGGCATCCGCCTCGGCGCGCGCGGCGTGAAGCTCCGCTTCGGCCGCGGCCAACGCCTGCCGCGCCTCGTCGGCCGCGGCGGTGCGGATCGCGGGATTGGTGAGATTCGCCCGCACCGCTTCCAGTGCGCCGCGTCCGCTCGATACGGCCTGCTCCGCCGCGCGTACATCGGCAGCGGCGGCCGTGGCGATCGCGCGTGCGGTTTCGGCCTGCGAGGCGGCCACGACTCCGTCGCGATGGAGCGCGGTCAGACGTCTCGCATCCGCCGCGGCCTGCGCCTCCGTCGCCCGCGCATGCGCTACACGCGCCTCTGCGGCGGCGACGTCTGCGACGGCGCGGCTGAGATTCCCCTGCGCATCGGCCCCCGCCTGCGGCACCATCAGCTCGGCCTGCCGCAACGCGGCGCGCAGCACCGCGACCTGCCGCTCCGCCCTCGCCACATACGCGTCATACCGCGCCACGGCCGCCGACGCTTCATCCGATTGCGCCTGCACCTGATCGTCGTCCAGCACCGCGACGGTCTGCCCGCGCCGAACCGCGCTGCCTTCGACGACCGTCAGCGCGCGCACGCGTCCACCCGCACGCGAAGCGAGAACCGCATCGTCGCTCTCGATGCGTCCCGATAGCTCCAGCGTGCCGTCGGCCCCGCGGCAGCAAACCATTGTGAGCGGCACGACAAACACGACAAAGACGTGACGGCGGATCGCGCGAACGAAGTTCATGCGCCCCGCCGATGCAATCACGACACCAGATTCAAACGCTCGTTTGAAACGTCCGTATGTCATCCATCGCGAGGGTACGATGCAGCCGCGATCGGACCCTTGCGGATACCGTTGCCGCTCACCGGAAATACCCTCGGTCCAGCGCTCTGTACTGCACCGCTTCCGCGACGTGGGACGCTTCGATGCGCTCCAGTGCCGCGAGATCGGCGATGGTGCGCGCCACTTTCAGGATCCGGTCGTGAGCGCGGGCGGATAGTGCGAGGCGGTCGATGGCGGCGATGAGGAGGCGTTTCGACGAAGCGTCGAGCTCGCACGCACGGCGCATGTGGCGCGTCGTCATTTCGGCATTGCAGCGGATACCGGCGCGGCGGAAACGTTCGCGCTGAATCTGGCGTGCCGCTTCTACGCGATCACGAATTGCGGCCGACGGTTCCGCCGGTTCTGTCGACGCGATTTCGTCGGTGGTCAACGCGGCAACTTCTACCTGCAGATCGATCCTGTCCAGCAGCGGGCCGGAGATTTTCGCGAGGTATTTCGAGATCTGTACTGGCGTACAGACGCATTGACGCCGTGTGTCATTGAAGAATCCACACGGACACGGATTCAACGCGGCGGCGAGCGTGAAGCGTGCGGGGAACGTCAGTGTCCGCGCGGCGCGCGCAATGGTCACGGCGCCGTCCTCCATCGGCTGGCGCATGACCTCGAGCTTTTCGCGGCGAAACTCCGCGAGCTCGTCGAGGAAGAGCACACCATGATGCGCGAGACTCACCTCTCCCGGCCGCAGCGGCTGGCCACCGCCGACGAGACCGGCGGTCGAGATGGTGTGATGCGGCGCGCGGAAGGGGCGCCGCGTCAAGAGGCCGCTGCCGGGAGGGAGCACGCCGGCGATCGAGTGGATCTTCGTCGTGACGATCGCCTCCTCCTCCCCGAGCCGCGGCAGGATCGAAGCGAGCCGCTTGGCGAGCATCGTCTTTCCCGACCCGGGCGGCCCGATCATCATCACGTTGTGACCGCCGGCGGCGGCGACTTCCAGCGCGCGCTTGGCCTGCTGCTGGCCACGCACGTCCGCAAAGTCGGCCGCGTCGATCGCCGGCTCCGCCGTCAGCGATTGCGCGGCATCGAGCGGCCGGTTGCCTTTGAGGTGATCGATGAGCGCGAGGAGGTGCGGCGCTCCGATGACGCGCAGGCGTTTCACCGCCGCGGCTTCGTTCGCATTCGCGGCCGGCACGATCAATTCGCGGATCGAGTCGTCGCCGGCGATCGCGGCGGAGACGGAGAGCGTGCCGCGTACGAAGGTGAGCGCGCCGTCGAGCGACAGCTCGCCGACGAACACGCGGCCGGCAACATCGTCGTCGCCGAGGACTTCGAGCGCGTGCAACATCCCGATGGCGATCGGGAGGTCGAAGCCGGAGCCCTCTTTCCGCACGTCGGCGGGAGAGAGGTTCACGGTGATGTGGCGCGCCGGAACGTACAGCCCGCAATTGGCGAGGGCCGAGCGTACGCGCGAATACGACTCGCGCACCGCTGCATCCGGCAGACCGACGATGGTAAAGCCCGGCTGCTGCGCCTTCCGGACGTCTACCTCGATGACGATTCGAACAGCATCAATTCCGAGTGTCGCTGCACTCCATACTTTCGAGAGCATGGCGTTGACGACCCAGCGGAAGTCCCGGCCCGGAGTATCCCTCGGAGATTCGAACGAGGCAAGGGAGTCGCATTACGTCATCGGCGGAGGACTTCATGCGCATTGCGGTACCACACAACCTCACACGGGAAGACGCGCGGCAGAAGCTCGATCAGCGGCTCACGAACCTCCTCAGCCAGTTCGGGCACCAGGCCGAGGAGATGGAGCACGAGTGGATCGGCGACAAGCTCCGGTTCAAAGGAAAGGCGAAGGGGCTGAAGGTCGAGGGAACGGTGGAAGTCACCGATGCCGCGATGATCGTCGACGCGAAGCTGCCGCTGATTGCGATGGCGTTCGAAGGGCGGATTCGGGAGGCAGTCCAGAAAGAAGCAGCCGCAATGTTCCGGGCGTAATCGGATCGGCTGGCGCGTCTCCGAGCGCGCGAAAACACGTACGCTGCCGTACAAAAGCAAAACGGCGGGCTGTTTGCCCGCCGTTGCTTTCCTGCTACGACTCCACGTGCAGGATCTTTTTCAGCGCGTCCACGTTCGGATCTACGAACACTCTGCCGTCGACTTCGATGGCGGGATCGGATCCTTGATGATGCGTGTGTTTGTATTCCTCGGGGCGAACCATTTCGTGATCGACACGAAACTGCCGGAGGAAGCCTGCAATCAGGCTGGTCTTCTGTTTCTGACTTCCGGGGAAGAACCTTACGGTCATCGCCTCCCCTCCCTTCACTGAGTTACATATGGACAAGATTGCGAACCTTAGGCCTACTTTGAGCGAAAGTCAAATAACGTGAACCCAGCTCAGGCCGGAACGGCTTCGCGATACTGAATTTCGTACAGCCGCCGGTAGAGTCCTTCGGTCTGCATCAGCTCTTCGTGCGTGCCGCGCTCGCGAATCTCCCCGTGGTGGAACACGAGGATGGTGTCGGCCGACCGAATCGTCGACAGTCGATGCGCGATGACGATCGAGGTGCGGCCTTCGAGCAGCGTCTGAATCGCGTCCTGAATGAGCAGCTCGGTCTCCGTGTCGATCGACGACGTCGCTTCGTCGAGGATCAGCACCGGCGGATTGAACGCGAGAGCGCGTGCAAACGAGAGGAGCTGCTTCTCCCCCACCGACAATCCCGCGCCCCGCTCGCGCACCTGGGCGGCGTATCCCTCGGGCAGCCGGGAGATGAAGCGGTCGGCCTGCACGCGTGACGCGGCGGTGCGGATCGTGTCGGGAGAGATCGACGGATCGCCGAGGGAGATGTTGTCGGCGATGTTGCCGGTGAAGAGGAAAAAGTCCTGCTGCACGATGGCGAACAGACGGCGCAGCGTTTCGAGCGAGAAGCGGCTGATTTCGATGCCGTTGATCAGGATCTCGCCACGCTGCGGCTCGTAGAAACGGAGCAGCAGCGCGGTCACCGTGGT
>DASVUA010000884.1:0-14969 GCA_036387295.1 Thermoanaerobaculia bacterium
ATCGGCGGCTCGTTCCAGTAGGGGCTCGGGTCGCCGCTGCCGGCGTGGAGCGAGCAGACCGAGCTCGGCTCTGTGCCGGCCACGTACGCCTCGGTGCGCGTGCGCGGACAGTACGGCGTCGCCAGCATGCCCGACTGCGGATCGATCTCCCGCTCGGTCACGTCTTCCGGCCGCTTCCAGTCGACGTCCGCGATCAGGCCGTCGATCCGGTTCATGTGCCGCGTCCAGATCGGGAGGCAGGCGTCGCCGCCGCCGAGCCGCACGCTGTGCCCGTCATCGAAGCCGATCCAGACCAGCGACAGAATCCGCGGCGAGTAGCCGATCAGCCAGGCGTCGCGATAGTTGCTCGTCGTGCCGGTCTTCGCGGCGTAGGCGTGCTCGAACCCGAGCGAGCGCGCCCGGCCGGCGGTGCCGTAGATGAGCACGTCCTTCAGGATGTTGTTCATCACGTACGTCACGCTGGCCGGCGCGACGCGTTTCATCTTCGCGTTGCGCGTCTCGAGCAGCTTGCCGTCACGCGTGACGACGGCGAGGATGGAGACCGGCTCGGCTTTCACGCCGAGATTCGCGAAGACCGAGTAGGCGAACGCGATCTCGAGCGGCGTCACTTCGAACGAGCCGAGGGAGATCGAGGGATACGGCTCGAGCCGCGACTCGACGCCGATGCTGTTCGCGGTCTTGATGACGTTCGCGACGCCCGCGTCGATCGCCGCGCGCACCGCCGGAATGTTGTACGAATGCGCGAGCGCGGAGCGGACGGTGACCCGGCCGTGAAAACGGTTGTCGTAATTCTGCGGACGCCACACCGCGGCGCCCGCCTGCACGGCGATCGGCGAATCGTCGAGCACCGTTGAGGCGGTGAGCGCCTGATCGCCGCGCCGCGGATCCATGGCCGAAAGGTAGACGAACGGCTTGAAGAGCGAGCCCGGCTGCCGGCGCGCCTGGATGGCGCGATTGAACTGCGTCTTCGAGTAATTGCGTCCGCCGACCAGCGCCTTCACGTAGCCGGTGCCCGGCTGCACCGTCACCACCACCCCTTCGAGCGGCGTCTGTGAGTTGCGGATGTGTTTGTACTTTTTCTGAAGGCTGCCGATGCCGTCGTCGAGCGCCCCTTCGGCCGAGCGCTGCATGATCGTGTCGAGCGTGGTGAAGATGCGCAGCCCTTCGGTCTTGAGCTGCGTTTCCGGATACGTCTCGCGCAACTGTTTGAGCACGAGGTCGACGAAGAACGGCGCGCTGCGCGAGGTCTTCGGGAAGCGCGTGACGGTCATCGGCGATGCGACCGTTTCGAGGTACTCACGCTCGCTGATCTTTTTCTGATCGCGCATGAGACCGAGCACGGTGTTGCGGCGTGGTTTGGCGCGTTCCGGGTACTTCAGCGGCGAGAGGACGTTCGGCGAGCGGATGATGCCGGCCAGCGTCGCGGCCTCGGAGAGCGTGAGGTAGGTGACCTTTTTCCCGAAATAGACCTGCGAGGCCTGCTCCACGCCGACGATCTGCACCGAGCCGTTCTGACCGAGGTAGATCTCATTCATGTACGCCTCGAGGATCTCGTCCTTCGAATAGCGCATCTCCAGCAGGAGCGCCATCAGCGCTTCCTGCGCTTTGCGCGTGAACGTCCGCTCGGGGTTGAGATAGAGGTTTTTGACGAGCTGCTGGGTGAGCGTCGAGCCGCCAGCCGACAGCGATTTCGTCTTGATGTCTTTCACGAGCGCGGCGAACGTGCCGCGGATCGAGATGCCTTCGTGCTTGTAGAAGCTCCGGTCCTCCGTGGCGATGACCGCGTCGATCAGCACTTTCGGGACTGAGTCGAGCGTCACCGGGACGCGGTCTTCCATCTCGTTGTCGTAGATCGACGTGATCAGCTCCGGCTCGATGCGCGCGCCGCGCAGCGTGATGCCGTCGGTGACGCGGCGAATCGTCCGCACGGTGCCGGCGTCGGTGTCGACGAGCACCGGCATCGCGCGGAACTCCATGTCCGGATATTCGAAGCTGTTGAGGAAGATCTCGAGGTCATCGCCGATGTAGCGGTATTCGCCCGGATTCTCGACGCGCTTTTTCACCTCGTGGTAGCCGACGTGATTCAGCTTCGGCTCGAGCAGCGCGCGCGTGTAGCGCATGCCGGGGACGATCGGAGTGGCGTCGGAGTAGACGCGGCTCGGCAGATCCCATCGCGTCGCCGAGTCGAATTTCTTCGTGATGACGACGTACGTATAGCCCGTGAACCCGAGAAAGGCCACGAACGCGAGCATCACGATGACCGCGAGACCGGCGGAATGGCGCCAGAGAAAATCTTTGAAGCGCGAGCGCTTAGCCATACGACGTGATCGTTGAACGGCCTCAGCGACGCAAAAATGTCGCCTGCCTCGATCGGGTGCCCTGCTGAAACGAAAAAGGCGGCCGGAAGATCCGGCCGCCTTTCGGCGAATTGCTGATTTTGCGCGCGGAGTTTATCACCGCGCGAACTGCGGAGTGACTCCGAGCTCGCGCAGCAGGTTTGCCGCGCCGTCGACCGCGTCCATGACCCAGAGGATGTAACGCGAGTCGACGTGAATGGCGCGGGCGATCTCTTCTTCGACCATGTAGTCGGAGCCGACGCCTTCCCAGTTCGAGTCGAACGCGAGGCCGCAAAGCTCACCCCACGCGTTGAGCGAGGCGGAGCCTGAGCTGCCGTTCGTGACGACGTTCGTGCTGATGAACGCGACCGGAAGCGTCTTCAGCTCTTCGTCGACGTACGTGCCGAACTCTTTTTTCGCGACCCGGTCGAGCAGTGCCTGCGGAGTGTTGAACGGCTCTTCGCTGGTGCTCTTTTCGACGACGCCGCGAATGTCGGTCTGCGGCAAGTACCAGACCGCATTGCGCGGTGCGTAGCCTTTGACCTGGCCGAAGCCGACGCGGAGCGTGGAGTTCGCGTCGGGATAGAGACGCCCGCCGCGCGCGGCGCGCAACGCTTCGAGAATGGTGGGACGGATGCGCGCCATCGCTCCTTCGTACGCGGCGTCGCGCTCCGCGAGCTGCTCGGAGAACGGACGGAGCGACGCGGCAAAGGCGATCATCGAGTCGTTGCGCGCGGTGAGCTGCGCGGTCGTCTCGGTGAACATCTTCTCTTCCGCGGCCTGGTCGCCGATCCGGGTCGAGGCGTAGATGCGATCGAGCAGCGCGTCGACCTGCGCCTCGGGTGTGCCCTGCCCCGTTGCGGCGAGCGCGGCGTCGACCGGCGGGATGCGCTGTTCGGCCGGGAGCTTCGTCGCTTCGAGGAGGAAGAGCCGCAGTCCGGCGCGATCGGTGCCCGGATCGATCGAGCGACGGGTGCGCGTGAGCGTCTGCTGCAGCTTCAACCGATTGCGGTCGGTGTAGTCCTCGGCGCGATCGAGGTCGTTCTTCGTTTTTTCGGTGCTGAGGCGATAGAGCTGATTCGCCTGCGCCAGCATCGGCGAGGAGGTGTAAAGCCAGGCGAACAGCGTGTCGCGCTCGCGCGTGGCGCGCTTCTCTTCGAGCAGCTTCTGCAGCTCCGCGCTCGCAGCTCCGTACGTCTTCTCGAGCTCACCTTCGAGCGCGCGCTCCATGCGCCGCTCGTCGACCTGCTTCGCTTCGACGAAGCCGCCGCGCTTGAACGCTTCGAGCGTGCCGACATGTTTCTTGAGGTAGTTTTCCTGCGCGGCGATGCGGCTCGCGTTTTTCAACGCGATGGCGCGATCCGTGTTGCCGCGCTCCCGCAGAAGCTGCGCGAGCATCGTGCGGTAGCGCACGTCGGTCGGCAACGTGAACTCCTGCGCGGCCGCGACTTCGGTCGCGGTAACGTGACGGCGCGTGGTGCCGGGATAGCCGGTCACCATCACGAGATCGTTCGCATCGAGATCGCGCGTCGAGATCTTGAGATGGTGCTTCGGGCGATACGGCACGTTGTTCTTCGAGTACTCGGCCGGCTTGCCGTCGCGGCCGACGTACGCGCGATAGAAACCAAAGTCGCCGGTGTGGCGCGGCCACATCCAGTTGTCGATCTCGTCGCCGAAGTTGCCGACGCCGAGGGCCGGCGCGTAGACGAGGCGGACGTCTCGGATCTCGAGACGCGTGATCTTCAGGTACTGACCGCCTTCGAAGAATGAAGCGACCTGGCAGTTGAGACCACCGGGACGCTCGCACTCGGCCACGATCTCGCGGCGGCGGCGGCTGATGGTCTTGCTGCGCTCCGCATCGGTAATGCCGGCGGGAAACGCGGCGAGCACGCGCGGCGTCACGTCTTCGATCGTGGTCGTCACCCAGATGCGCGCATCGGGTGAAGCCTGGATTTCCTGAGCGCGCGTCCGCGCGAGAAAGCCGTTGCGGACGATGTCGTTCTGCGGCGTCGCGTTGTACTGCAGCGCGCCGTAGACGCAGTGATGGTTCGTGGCGACGAGGCCGTCCGGAGAGACGAACGACGCGCTGCAGCCGCCGGTCGAAACGATCGCCCCCATCGGGAAGCCGGTGAGATCGGCGAGCTGCTTCGGATCGAGCTTCAGGCCGAGCTTCGTCAGCTCTTCACCGAGCGCCGGAATCTGCTGCGGCATCCAGAGACCGGCATCGGCGAACGCGGGAAGGGAAAGGAGAAGAGCGAGAAGGGTAATGAGGAGTTTTTTCATCGGATTAAGCTCCCGTCATCTGGAGCGGAGCGAAGGATCTCAGACTGCGACGTGCGGCGCCTGTGGCTCCGGTCGTCGCCGCCGAGATCCTTCGGCGTCTTCGCGGTTCAGGATGACGTGCGTTGCACGTCACATGGACGACATTGCGTTGAGGAACTCGCTGTTCGACCGCGTCTTGTCGAGTTTCTCCACGAGGAGCTCCATCGATTCGACGGTGGACAGCGGGGAAAAGACTTTGCGCAGCACCCAGATGCGATTGAGCTCGTTGCGCTCGAGGAGCAGCTCTTCTTTGCGCGTGCCGGAGCGATTGATGTCGATGGCCGGGAAGACGCGCTTGTCGGAGAGCTTGCGGTCGAGGTGCACTTCCATGTTGCCGGTGCCCTTGAACTCTTCGAAGATGACGTCGTCCATGCGCGAGCCGGTGTCGATGAGCGCGGTGGCGATGATGGTCAGCGAGCCGCCTTCTTCGACGTTACGGGCGGAACCGAAGAAGCGCTTCGGGCGCTGCAGCGCGTTGGAGTCGACACCGCCCGAGAGCACCTTGCCCGACGGCGGCACGACGGTGTTGTAAGCGCGCGCGAGGCGGGTGATCGAGTCGAGCAGAATCACGACGTCGCGTTTGTGCTCGACGAGGCGCTTCGCTTTTTCGATGACCATCTCGGCGACCTGCACGTGGCGCGAGGCAGGCTCGTCGAACGTCGAGGAGATGACTTCGCCTTTGACGCTGCGCTGCATGTCGGTGACTTCTTCCGGCCGCTCGTCGATGAGCAGCACGATGAGCGTGACTTCCGGATGATTTGCGGTGATCGAGTTCGCGATCGACTGCAGCAGCATCGTCTTGCCGGTACGCGGCGGCGCGACGATGAGACCACGCTGCCCTTTGCCGACCGGCGCGATGAGATCGAGGACACGCGACGACATGTGCGTCGGCGTTTCGAGCCGGATGCGCCCCTGCGGATAAAGAGGCGTGAGGTTGTCGAAGAGGATCTTGTCGCGCGCGACGTCGGGATGCTCGAAGTTGACCGCTTCGACCTTGATCAGCGCGAAGTAACGCTCCCCTTCTTTCGGCGGACGCACCTGGCCGGAAACCGTGTCGCCGGTGTGCAGGTCGAAGCGGCGGATCTGCGACGGCGAGACGTAGATGTCGTCCGGACCGGGGAGGTAGTTGTATTCGGGGGCGCGAAGAAACCCGAAGCCGTCGGGGAGGCATTCGAGGACGCCTTCCGAGAAGATGAGGCCCGATTTTTCGGTCTGCACCTGCAGGATGCCGAAGATGAGGTCCTGCTTGCGCATGCCGGACGCGTTCTCGACGCCGAGGTCTTTGGCGACCTTGGAGAGATCGGGAAGCTTCATCTCTTTGAGCATGCGGATGTCGAGCGTTTCGGCAGCCTGCTGCCCTTTCGCCTTGCCGTTTCCATTGCCGTTGCCGTTGCCGTTGCCGTTCTGCGGCTGCTGCGCGGCCTCGGAAGGCGGCTGTGTTGCGGCAGGTTCGGCGGGTGCCGGTTCGGCGACCGACAACTCGGCCGCGGGGGCGAGCTGCGCGGCGTCCGCGTTGCCGCTGGTCGCGTCGGCGGTGGTCACTTCCGGCTGCGCATCCTCGGCAGGCTCTTTCGCCGCGGCCTTTTTGCGCGTGGCGCGCTTCGGCTTCGCCGGCGCTTCGGCTGCAGGCGCTTCGGCGTCGATCACCGCGGTGCTATCTGTGTCTGTATGTGCCATGGTTTCCTCGATCACTCAGAGTCGCGCGATCATCTCGCGCCGGATCTGGTCGATTCCTTTTTTCGTTACGGACGACGCCGCGATCAACGCCGCTTCGTCGAGCTCGAGCTCCTGCGCGATGTCGCGGCGGCTCGTCGCCAGCTGGTTGTTCGACAGCTTGTCGCTCTTGGTCAGCACGATCCGTTCGTCGATGTCGGAGAGCTCGCGCGCCCACTGATGCATCTGCAGATCGTGCTCGCCGGGCGTCCGCCTGATGTCGAGCAGGAGAAAGATCAGGCGGAGTTGATCCGCGTTCTCGAGGTAGCCGCGCACCAGCTCACCCCACGATTTCGACATCGTCTTCGGGACCTTCGCATAGCCGTAGCCGGGGAGGTCGACGAGGTAGAACTTGTCATTGATCAGATAGAACTGGACCGCCTGGGTTTTGCCGGGAGTCTGGCTCACCCGGGCGATGCCCTTCCGATTCAGAACGGCGTTGATCAGTGACGATTTGCCGACGTTCGAGCGGCCGACCATCGCGAATTGCGGTCTGCCGTCACGTGGAAAATCACCAGGCTGGTACGCCGCCCGCGAGAACTCTACTGACCGGATGTCCAATTGATTTAAACGGGTGCTACGGATATCCGGAGATCCGGATACGAAGGGGGAGAAGTTGTAGAAGCTGAACGAGGAGAATTGTGGCTGTATTCGCCGGGGGTGTCAATGAACTGTGGAGGTCGAGGACAGGCATTGCTGCCTGTCCTCGTTCCACTTCAGAAGGACGGACGAGACGTCCGTCTTCGAATCGTCAGTGCGTAATCGGCGTGTCGGGTGAGATGACTTTCTCGGGCTCCGGCAGCTTTTCCTTGACGCTCAATGGAACGATCGTGCCATCGAGCGCGAGCGTCACCACCTCGTCCATCGACTCGACGAGATTGAACTCCATCTTCTCGCGCACGTCGGACGGGATCTCGTCGAGATCGCGCTCGTTCTCGGCCGGAAGGATGACTTTCGTGATGCCTGCACGCGCCGCGGCGAGGATCTTGTCCTTCACGCCGCCGACCGGCAGCACTTTGCCGCGCAGCGTGATCTCGCCGGTCATCGCGACGTCGCGATGCACCGGAATCTTGGTGACCGCGGAAAGCAGCGCGGTCGCCATGGTGATGCCGGCGGAAGGTCCGTCTTTCGGGATCGCCCCTTCCGGCACATGGATGTGGATGTCGAGCGAGGCGTGGAAATCAGGGTCGAGGCCGAACATCTCGGCGCGCGAACGGACGTACGAGAGCGCCGCACGAGCCGACTCCTGCATCACGTCGCCGAGCTTGCCGGTGAGCGTGAGCGTCCCTTTGCCGCGCGAGAGCGCGACTTCGGTCGTCAGGATCTCGCCGCCGACTTCGGTCCAGGCGAGGCCGGTCGTGAGGCCGATCTCCGCCTTGTCGTGAATCTGGTGCGCGCGGTACTTCGGCTTGCCGAGGAGCTCGCGCACTTTGGCGCGGTCGACGGTGGCCGCAAAGTCGGAGCCTGCCTTGACGACCTGACGCGCGAGCTTGCGATAGACGGCGCCGACTTCGCGCTCGAGTCCACGCACGCCTGCTTCGCGCGTGTAGCTGTCGATGAGCTCTTCGAGGCCCGACGGCTCGAACGTGATGTTCGCGTCTTCGAGTCCCTGCTCACCCTTCTGCTTCGGCGCGAGGAACTGCTTCGCGATGGCGAGCTTTTCGAGGTGCGTGTAGCCGGAGAGCTGGATGATCTCCATGCGGTCGCGCAACGGCGCCGGAATGGTGTGCGTGACGTTCGCGGTGGCGATGAACATGACCTTCGAGAGGTCGTACTCGACGTCGAGGTAGTGATCGACGAACGCGTTGTTCTGCTCCGGGTCGAGCACCTCGAGCAGCGCCGAGGAAGGATCGCCGCGGAAATCCATCGACATCTTGTCGATCTCGTCGAGGAGGAACACCGGGTTGACCGTGCCGGCCTTTTTCATCCGCTGGATGATCTGACCGGGGAAGGCTCCGATGTACGTGCGGCGATGGCCGCGGATCTCGGCTTCGTCACGCACGCCGCCCAAGGAGAGGCGGACGAACTTGCGTCCGGTGGAGCGTGCGATCGATTTCGCGAGCGACGTCTTGCCGACGCCAGGAGGTCCGACGAAGCAGAGGATCGTGCCTTTCGGCTGCTTGACGAGCTGGCGCACCGCGAGGAACTCGAGGATGCGGTCTTTGATCTTTTCGAGACCGAAGTGATCTTCGTTGAGGATCTGCTCGGCGAGCTCGATGTCTTTGATCTCTTTCGAAGACTTCTTCCACGGCACCGAGACGAGCCATTCGATGTAGTTCCGCGAAACGGTTGCTTCGGCGGACACACCAGGCATGGCTTCGAGACGCTTCAACTCCTGCAGCGCCTTTTCTTTGGTGTCTTTCGGCATCCCCGCTTCTTCGATCTTCTGGCGGAGCTCTTCGATCTCATCCGAGCGATCGTCCTTGCGTCCGAGCTCGTGATGGATCGCCTTGATCTTCTCGTTGAGGTAGTACTCC
Organism: Thermoanaerobaculia bacterium; assembly: GCA_036387295.1. Lineage (GTDB taxonomy): Bacteria > Acidobacteriota > Thermoanaerobaculia > Gp7-AA8 > Gp7-AA8 > QHVT01. The sequence goes on from DASVUA010000884.1 coordinate 8,849, forward strand.
TTCTGCGCCCGCTCCATCTGCTTTTTGACTTTGGAGTTGATGCGCTTGTCGATGTTGATCTTTTCGATCTCGATCTCGATGAAGTCCTGCAGCTTCTGCAGGCGCTCGTACGGCGAAGGAGTTTCAAGAAGCTGTTGCTTCTCGGTGGTGGTGATGAGCAGGTGCGAAGCGAGCGTGTCGGCGAAGCGGTCGGGGTTGTCGAGCTTCAGCGTCGACATCACGCCTTCGAATGCGAGGTGATGGCTCATCTTCGCGTACTGCTCGAAGATCTCCATCAACTTCTGCATGTACTGCGAGACCTCGGGCGTCAGCGGGTACTTCGTGTCGATCTCGCGCACCGCGACGGTGATGAAACCGTTCGACTCGTGCGAGCCGACGATCTCGCCGCGCGTCAGCCCTTCGACCATCACCTTCACGTTCTGGTTCGGGAGCTTGAGGTTCTGCACGACCGTGGCGATGACGCCGATCTGGTAGATCTCGGTCATCGACGGATCGTCGATCTTCGGATCCTTCTGCGTAGCGAGGAAGATCTTCTTTTCCGACGTCGACAGCGTCGCTTCGAGCGCCATGATCGACGCACGGCGGCCGACGACGAACGGCGCCATCATCGACGGGAAGACCACCATGTCACGCAACGGGACGAGGGGCAGTTGCACGATGTTGGATTCAGTGCTGGACATGTCGAGAGTGTTATACGCCTGTTGTGATGCAAAAACTTCCCGGTAGGGCGGTGCTGCCGCGGGCGGAAATTGAAAATTGAAAATTGAAAATTGAAAAATCGGAGAGGCGATCGCGCTGTCCACCTGAGGTCGATCTTTCAATTTTCAATTTTCAATTTCCAATTTCCGCCCACAAAAAAAGGCCGCCTTGCGGCGGCCAGATCTGAAACAGCGTTGCGCGGAGGTCAGCCCGCCTTTTTGTACACCGTCACCGGCTGGGCACGGTTGTCGACCACTTCGCGGGTGATGACGCACTCGCTGATCGTGTGCTCCGACGGGATCGTGTACATGATCTCGAGCATCAGCTCTTCGATGATGATCTTGAGACCGCGGGCGCCGACGTTGCGCTTGAGCGCTTCTTCGGCGATCGCTTCGAGCGCGTCGTCAGTGAAGCGGAGCTCGACGTTTTCGAAGCCCATGATGGTCTGGTACTGACGGACCAGCGAGTTCTTCGGCTCGCGGAGGATCTCGATGAGCGCCGCGCGATCGAGCTCGCTGAGCGTTGCGACCACAGGAAGGCGTCCGACGAACTCCGGAATGAGGCCGAACTTGATCAGATCTTCCGGATGAACCTGCGCGAGCAGCTCGCCGGTTTTCTTCTCTTTCTTCGAGGCGATCTTCGCGCCGAAGCCCATCGACGTCTGCGAGAGACGGCGCTCGATCACGGTGTCGAGACCGACGAATGCGCCGCCGCAGATGAAGAGGATGTTCGTCGTGTCGATCTGGATGAACTCCTGGTGCGGATGCTTGCGGCCGCCCTGCGGCGGAACGTTCGCAACGGTGCCTTCCAGGATCTTCAGCAGTGCCTGCTGCACGCCTTCACCCGAGACGTCGCGAGTGATCGACGGGTTGTCGCCCTTGCGGCAGATCTTGTCGACCTCGTCGATGTAGACGATGCCGCGCTGCGTTTTGTCCTTGTCGTTTCCTGCAGCCTGGTAGAGCTTCAGGATGATGTTCTCGACGTCTTCGCCGACGTAGCCCGCTTCGGTCAGCGTCGTCGCATCGACGATCGTGAACGGCACCGAAAGCATGCGCGCCAGCGTCTGCGCCAGCAGCGTCTTGCCGGTCCCGGTGGGACCGATCAGGAGGATGTTGGATTTCTGCAGCTCGACGTCCGCACGCGTGTTGCGCTGCTGGTAGTCGATTCGTTTGTAGTGGTTGTACACCGCGACGGCGAGCTTCTTTTTCGCCCGCTCCTGGCCGATGACGTAGAGGTCGAGAAATTCTTTGATCTCTTTCGGCTTCGGAAGGTGGCCTGCTCCTTCGAGCGCACCCGGTTCGTCTTTGCGATCCTCCGCGATGATGTCCAGACAGATGTCCACACACTCGTCGCAGATATAGACGGTCGGGCCGGCGATCAACTTCTTCACGTCGCGTTGCGACTTGTTGCAGAAGCTGCAACGAAGCACGTCGCCGCTGTTCCCCTTCTTCGACATGTCCGATTGGTCCTTTTGTGAGCTCGCCCGGAATTGAACTCCCGAGCGTCGTTCAAGTCAACTCAGCTTCTCACTGGCTGCATTCCATTCAGCTTTTCGTGTCATCCCGAGCGCAGCGAGGGATCCCCTGCGGTGCACGAGGGCCGCTCCGTCGGCGGGGGATTCCTCGCTGCGCTCGGAATGACACCTTCGATCAATCCCGCTTCGCGATGACCTGATCAACCAAACCGTATTCCTGCGCCTGCGTGGCCTGGAGGATGTAGTCGCGGTCGGTGTCCTTGTCGATCTTCTCGATCGGCTGTCCGGTGTGATTGGCGAGGATGGCGTTGAGCCGCGCTTTCATCTGCATGATGTCGCGCGCGTGGATCTCGATCTCGGTGGCCTGGCCGCCCAGGCCGTGCATCAGCGGCTGATGGATGAGGACGCGTGAATTCGGAAGGCAGTAGCGCTTCCCTTTGGTTCCCGCGGCGAGCAGCACCGCGGCCATCGAGGCCGCCTGCCCGATGCAGATGGTGGCGATGTCGGGTTTTACGTACTGCATCGTGTCGTAGATCGCCATCCCCGAAGTGATCGAGCCACCTGGCGAGTTGATGTAGATCGAGATGTCCTTCTCGGGGTTCTCCGCCTCGAGAAAGAGCAGCTGGGCGATGATCAGGTTCGAGACGTTGTCATCAATGGGCGAACCGAGAAAGATGACGTTGTCTTTGAGCAGCCGGGAGTAGATGTCGTACGCGCGTTCCCCGCGCGACGTCTGCTCGACCACCATCGGAATCAAAACCATTTGTGGGTCTCCTTTGCGAGCAGCATTCTATGTCGAGGCGATGAGGCGGCAACGGAAGGCGCAGGCGCTTGGGCGCGGAGGCGCTTAGGCGCTTAGGTGAGTTGTCGCTTCGAGGCATGGCCTCTCGCGATGGCCATGGCGCAGGCGAGACATCACCCAAGCGCCTCCGCGCCTCCGCGCCTCGCGCGCCTCAGCGCCTCAGAACCGCGAATCACGCACGCATGCGTGATTCGCGCAACACCAGCTCCAACGCCCGATCCTGCGCCATCGATGCCCGGAGGGCTTCGTAGCCGCCTTCGTGCTTGAGGTGGTGCTTGACGTCGGCGAAGTCGCGGTCCTGCTCGCGCGCGGCGCGGCGGATCTCCGCATCGACTTCGACGTCGGAGACGGTGACGTTTTCCTTCTTCGCGATCGCTTCGAGGATCAGGCCGCGCTTGACGCGCTTGATCGCTTCGGGACGAAAGTCTTCGCCGAGCTTGCGCCAGTCGAGATTCGCGTTCTCGAGATCGACGCCCTGCGAGGCGAGGTAGCGGGCGTAGTTGTTCAGCGACTTCCCGAGCTCGTCTTCCACGAGCGATTCCGGCACTTCGAATTCATGAGCGGCCAGCAGCTTCTCGCCGACCTGGTTCCGCTTGAAGCGCAACGCTTCGGTCTCGCGATGGCGGCGGATGTCGGCCGAAATCTGCTCGCGCATCTGCTCGACCGAGTCCCAGCCGCCGACGCTCTTCGCGAACTCGTCGTTCACGTCCGGCTGCTCCTGCACGCGCACTTCTTTGAGCGTCACGTCGTGGTGGATGGTCTTGCCGCGCCATGCTTCCTGGCCGGCGTCTTCGCCGTAGGTCTTGTCGAACGACGCGGTGTCGCCCGCTTTCTTGCCGCGCAGCCCTTCGTGCAGCTCGGGGAGCGGCGTCTCTTCGCCCATCTTGAAATGGCCGGAATCGGTTTTCGTCTCGATCCCTTCGCCGTTCGAAACGATCTCGATCACCGCAAAGTCGCCATCCTCGAGGCCGCGCTCGGTCTCGATGCGATAGGCGCTCGCCTGCTCGCGCAGCCGTTCGATCATCGCGTCGACGTCGGTCTCGGTGACTTCGATTTTCGGATCCTCGAGCTCGAGTCCGCGGTACTCGCCGAGCTCGATCTGCGGCTTCACTTCGAAGCGCGCCTTGAACTTCATCGGCGCGCCGTCGATGAACGCATCGACATGCTCGAGGATCGGCTCGCCGACCGGCTCGAGGCCTTTGCCGAGGACGACGTCGCGGAACGAAGCGCCGAGGACGCGCGTGACCACTTCCTCCTGAATCTCTTTCGAGAAGCGGTTCCGCACCACGCTCACCGGAATCTTGCCGGGGCGGAAGCCGGGCACGTTGGCCTGACGGGCGAACTCGCTGGTCACCCGGTTCGCTTCGCGCGAGAGCAGCTCGGCCGGGATCTCGACCTCGATGGTTTTCTGGACGGGAGAGACGTCTTCAAAATTTAGAACTGTCATTTTCGTACTGATTTCTTGTTGTTGATTTGAAGAGGAACGCGGAAGGCAGAATTACAACGATGAAAAAGAGAGCATTCTCCCTTATTCATTTGCGTGCTGCATTCTTCGTTCATCGGGTTGGTTTGGTGCGAAAGGTGGGACTCGAACCCACAAGGCTTTGGGCCACTGGATCCTAAGTCCAGCGCGTCTGCCAGTTCCGCCACTTTCGCGCGGGGGAGAGAGTCTACTACCTAACGCGATCGAGGATTGCGGATGCAGGATCGAGGAAATCCTGAGGGAGGTCAGCGTCTCGCGCGCATCCTGGGATCCTTCATTCATCGATCCAGAATTGGTGCCCCCACCAGGACTCGAACCTGGAACCAACGGATTAAGAGTCCGCTGCTCTACCAATTGAGCTATGGAGGCAAAGGAGCCGCTACAACAAAGGGAGGGGGAAGGTATTTCCGCGACAGGAGTTTGTCAAGCTTCGAGTGGCACTTCGGCGCGCACGATCTTCGACGCGCGGCGCACGTAATCCCACCCGGAGAAAACGGTCATGAAGAGCGACAGCCGGAACAGGAGCTGCGCGAAGCCGAGGAGCCCGGGAAGGAAGGCGTTGACGGCGATCGCCGCCGCCAGCGTCACCGCCTGCAGCACGGTCGAGGTCTTCCCCCACACGGTCGGCGGAAAGCGCGTGATCTGGATCCGCGTGTACATGAGATAGGCGAAGAAGACGAGCAGCACGTCGCGGATGAAGACCGAAAACGTCAGCCAGCCGGGGATCGCGACGCGCGGCAGGTCGGCGAACGTGTAGTAGAGGAAGCCGCACACCATCAGCGTTTTGTCCGCCGCCGGATCGAGAATCGCGCCGAGCTTCGAGCGGAGATTCATCCGGCGCGCGACCGCCCCGTCGAGGATGTCGGTCACCGCCGCCGTGACGAAAATCGTGAACGCCGCCGTGTACATCGAGCGCACCGACGCCCAGAGAAAGCACGGCACCAGCAGCAGCCGCGCGAGGGTGAGAATGTTGGGGATGTGGCGTTTCACTGGATGGTGACGGGTGGTCGGTTGTCAGTTGTCGGTTGTCAGCAACGTGTGGCCTGCAGGAAGGCGGCGGGGAACTGACAACGGATAACCGACAACCGCTTCAGCCCGATTCTCCGCGGAACTGATCGATCGCCGTTTTCTTGAGATAGATCGTCTTTCCCTCGGAGATCAGCAGGTTCTGACGCATGAGATCGTGAATCAGGCGCGACACCGTTTCGCGCGACGTGCCGATCATGTTGGCGATCGACTGATGCGTCGGCCGCGTCACCGCGACATAGCCGTTGTCCAGCACCTTCCCCTGATCTTTGGCCATGTCGAGGAAGAAGCGCGCGAGTCGTCCGTAAACGTCCATCGTCGCCAGCGATTCGATGCGGCTCGAGGCGGTGCGGAGGCGGCGTGAGATCTCTGCCAGCACTTTCTTCGTGATGTCGAAGTTCTGGCCCATGATCTGGAGGAAATCGTTCCGCCAGATGGTCATCAGCTCGAGCGGCTCGGTCGCGACGACCGTAGCGGAGCGCGGCTCGTCGTCGAGCAGCGCCATCTCGCCGAAAAAGTCGCCAGGACCGAGGAGCGAGAGAATGATCTCCTTCCCCTCGGGCGAGATCATCGTCACCTTCACCTGTCCCTCGCGGATCAGGCAGAAGACGTCGCCGCTCTCGTCGGCGTAAAACAC
>DASVUA010000885.1:0-7153 GCA_036387295.1 Thermoanaerobaculia bacterium
GAGAAAGTCGCAGCCGATCCGCTTCACGTCGATGAGCTCGTGCGGCGTGAGGTGCACCGCGTCGACGAAGAAGAGCGCGTTCGCGTCTTTCGCGATTTTCGCGATCCGCTCGAGATCGCTGATCGTGCCGAGCGCGTTCGAGGCGCCGCCGGCGGCGATGAGTTTGGTCCGGCCGGTGACGAGACTGGCGAGGTGTTCGTAATCGAGCTGCGAGGCGTCGCAATTGAGGTTCGCGCTTTTGACGACGATGCCGCGGTCGATCGACAACGCGCGCCACGGCGCGACGTTGGCGTGATGATCGAGCTCGGTGATGATCACTTCGTCCCCCTCGGACCACATGCGCCCGAGAGCACGTCCGAGGTGAAACGTGAGCGTGGTCATGTTCGCGCCGAACACGATCTCGTTCGCATTCGCATTCAGCAGATCTGCAGCCGCTGCGCGCGCATCGCTGATGATCGCGTCCGTCTCGACGCTGGTCGGATAAGGCCAGTGCGCGTTCGCGTTGTGATGCAGCAGATAGTCCGTCATCGCCGCGGCCACCTGCCGCGGCACCTGCGTCCCGCCGGGCGCGTCGAAGTAGGCCACCGGCAGGCCGTTGTGCCGGCGCTCGAGCGCCGGAAACTGAGAGCGGATTTCGGAGACGTTCATGCGGCGCCGATTGTATGCGCCGCGCATCGCGTCATTTCCGCACCGAGCGGCGCTTGCGGTGGTCCACCACACCCTCGATCAACTCGAATACGCCACGCGCCGTACCGACCCAAAGCTTGTTGCCGCTCGCCGCGATTTTCTTGATCTGCCGCAGCCCCGGCTGAATCGGATAGAACTGCCACGTCGCGCCGCGATCGTTGCTGATGTAGAGCTGCGAAAGGACGCTGTCGCGCGGCGTGACCGCGGCGTACAGCGTGCCGGTGGCCGGATTCCACGCGAGGTCGTCGATCGACGCGGCGTTCTCCAGTCCTGCGCCGACTTTGGTGAAGGTCGTCGAGCCACTGTCCGCGCGCCCGAGGATCTGCGCCGCGACGTACACGGTGGAAGGAGAACCGGGCACGATCAACAGCGTCCTGAAATCTCCCTTCGCGCTGGTCGTCGCCCAGGTGCGCCCTTCGTCCAGCGTCATCGCGACCGGATTCGACGTCGTGTACGCGATCGACGGCACGCTCGGATCGATGGCCACGCGGCGGATATTCGCGAAGAACTCACTGTGATACGCCGTGCTCCACGTCGCCCCCGCATCGCGGCTGACCAGCACGAACTCCGCCGCGGTGGCGTAGACGGTGCTCCCGTGCGCGGCGACGGAGTTGATCGTGGAGAACGGACCGACGCGCGTGAACGTCGCGCCGGCATCGGTGCTTTTCAGAATGCCGTTGCCGCCTGTGCCGACGTAGAGCGTCGATGAATTCGTGAAATCGACGGCGAACGAAAAAGGGATCTGCCCTTCCGCGATCGGGCGCCAGGTTGCGCCCCCGTCGGCGCTGGAGAAAAGGCCGGTGTTCTCGGCCGCGGCATACGAGATCGGCCCGAGATGCAGGGCCTTGATGTCGGCGCCGGAGATGCCCTGGCTCGACGGCACCCACTGCTCGTCGACGCGGCGCAACACGCCGCCCAGCGCGCCGGCGAGCAGCGTCTTCTCCCCGTTACCGACGAACGCTGCGGCCCACAGTTCGTTCGGATCGGTGCCGAGCGAGCGCCACGTATCGCCGCTGTTTTCGCTGATGAACACGTCGTGCGTGAACACGACCACGACCACACCTGCTCGATCGGGATCGACGATGACGTCGGTGAGGAAATCGCTCGTCGAAGGACGGTCGAGCACTTTCTTCCAGTTCGTGCCGCCGTCGGTCGAGCGGTAGACCGCGTTGCCGCCCGCGTACACCGTCTGCGGCGCCGCCGGTGAAAGCGCGACTTCCGTGATGCCGGCGCCGGAGGTCGAGAACACGCGCTGCCAGCCGGTGGCACCGCCGCCGAGGCGGTACACCTGTTCGTTCGCCACGCTGAACAGCGTCGAACCGGCGCCGGCGAAATCGCGCATCACGAGCGAGGAGCCGCCCGGCTGCCACGTCGCACCGCGATCGGCGCTCTTGAGCAGACCGCTGTCGGTGAAGGCCGCCCACACGATGCCGGCGCCGTCGACGAACACCGCGTCGACGGTCTCACTGCGCACGCGGTCCCAGCTCACGCCACCGTCCGTCGAGCGCCGCAGCCCGTCGATCGTCCCGATGTAAACGATCTCCGCATCGCGCGGATCGATGGCCACCGCGTTGATGCGCGCCGGCAGCTCGACGTAGCGAGCAGCCCACGTGCGGCCGGCGTCGTTCGAGCGGTACAAGCCCGATTCGGTTGCGGCGTAAACGACCTCGCCGTTCTGACGTGAGACCGCAAACGTCGTGACCGGCGAGCCGAATGGCCCGATCGGAGTCCAGGTGTTGACACCGGCAAACGCGGCCGATGCTGAAACGATGACGAAACAGCAGACCGCGCGGAGCAGGTTCATGGCTGAGGAATCCTTTAGGTACGCCGCTGATGATACTCGGTCGTTTGTTATCCTCCCGCTCCTCTATGGCTGAACAGTCGCTGCGCGATATCCGCATTGAAAAACGAGAGCTGCTCGAGCGCGAGGGGATTCAGGTGCATCCCGACCGCTTCGAGCGCACGCACACGTTGCGCGAGACGATGACGCTGCCGCCCGGCACGAAGGTGCGCGCGGCAGGCCGCGTCGGACAGCTTCGCAAGTTCGGCAAGCTCACGTTCGCGACGCTCGAGAATTTCGATGGGCACATCCAGATCGCGCTGCTGCGCGACGAGCTCGATGCCGATCCCGAAGCATCGAAGAAAAAGTACGAGCTCTTTTCCAAAGGCGTCGATCGCTGGGATTTCGTCGGCGTCGACGGCGAGATGTACTTCACCGACAAGGGCGAGCTGACGATCCGCGTGCGCGAGTGGACCCTCCTCGGCAAGACGCTGCAGCCGCCGCCGAACAAGTACCAGGGGACGAAGGACGTCGAGACGAACTGGCGCAAGCGCTACCTCGATCTCGTGTCCAACGACGAGACCCGCAACCGCTTCCGCATCCGCTCGAAGTCGGTCACCGCGCTCCGCACGTTCCTCGATCGCAGCGGCTTCGTCGAAGTCGAGACGCCGATCCTCAATACGCAGCAGTCGGGCGCGCTCGCGCGGCCGTTCTATTCGCATCACAACGCGCTCGACATGGAGCTCGTGCTGCGCATTGCGCCGGAGACGTATCTGAAGCGGCTCGTGGTCGGCGGCTACGACCGCGTCTACGAATTCGCCCGCTGCTTCCGCAATGAAGGCCTCGCCGCGTCGCACCTCCAGGAATTCACGATGCTGGAGTTCTACGCCGCCTACTGGAACTACGAAGACAACATGGCCTTCACCGAGGAGATGTTGCGATTCGCGATTCAGGAAGCGGCCGGCACGCTGCAGATCGTGCGCGGCGGTCACACGATCGATTTCGCGCGGCCGTGGCCGCGCCGCAGGCTCGCCGACGTGATTCTCGAGCACAGCGGCATCGACATCGACGAACATCAGGACGCCGACTCGCTCCGCGCGGCGATCTTCGCGGCGAAAGTGGAGCTCGACAATCCGAAAGCAGGGCGCGGCAGTCTCGTCGATCAGCTCTACAAACGCACCGCGCGGCCGAACCTGATCCAGCCGACGTTCATCGTCGGGCATCCGGTCGACCTCTCCCCGCTCGCCCGCCGCAGCGACACGAATCCCGCGGCGGTCGATCGCTTCCAGCTCGTGGTCGACACGTGGGAAGTGATCAACGCCTACTCCGAGCTCGTCGATCCGCTCGATCAGCGCCGCCGCTTCGAGGAACAGGCGGAGCTGCGCAAGAAGGGCGACGACGAAGCGATGCCGGTGGATGAGGATTACCTGACGGCGATGGAGTTCGGCATGCCGCCGATCTCCGGCTGGGGCATGGGCATCGACCGCTTCGTGGCGCTGCTCACCGACGCGCCGAACCTGCGCGACGTGGTGTGGTTCCCGCTGATGAAACCGCTGACGCCGGAAGAAGAAGCGGAAGGAGCGACAGTCAGTGAGTAGCCCAGAAAATGTCGTCGCCGATCTTCGCGCGGAGCTCGCCCAAGCGACCACGCCCGAGGGTGTGCAGGAGCTGCGCACAAAGTACCTCGGCAAAAAGTCGTATGTGAAAACCGCGCTCAAATCGCTCGGCGCCATGTCCGCCGAGGAACGGCCGCGCTTCGCGAAAGCCGTCAATGACGCGCAGACCGAGATCGAGCAGGAGCTCGACGCCGCGGTCGCCCGCATCGCCAACGCCACCATCGAAAAGCAGATCCGCGAAGAGTGGCAGGACCTCACCATGCCCGGCATCGCGCAGGAGCGGGGCGCGCCCCATCCGCTGACGCAGGTTCACGAGGCCTGCATGGCCGTCATGCGCCGCCTCGGCTTCACGATCGCCGAAGGGCCCGAAGCCGAATCGCCGTACTACAACTTCGACGCGCTCAACATCCCCGAAAACCATCCCGCGCGCGACATGCAGGACACGTTCTGGCTCCCGAACAACCTCCTGCTCCGCTCGCACACCACCACCGTGCAGGCGCGCGTGCTTCAACAGAAGCCGCCGCTGCCGATCAAAGTCGTCGCGGCAGGACGCGTCTATCGCAACGAAGCGGTCGACGCGACCCACCTCGCGATGTTCCATCAGTTCGAAGGCATCTGGGTCGAAGAAGGGCTGACCTTCGGCGATCTCAAAGGCACGCTGCTCGAGATCGCGAAATCGATCTACGGCTCGGCGCACAAGTTCCGCTTCAAGCCAAAGTACTACCCATACACCGAGCCCTCGGTGGGCATGGACATGCAGTGCACCGTCTGCCTGGCGAAAGACGAAAACTGTCCGACCTGCAAAGGCGCCGGCTGGATCACGATTCTCGGCTCCGGAATGATTCATCCCAAAGTGTTCATCGAGTTCGGTTACGACCACACGAAGCTGAGCGGCATCGCCTTCGGCCTCGGCACGACGCGCATCGCGGCGCAGGCGTCCGGCATCACCGCGCTCAAGCCGCTGTACGAACAGGATCTGCGCGTGCACCGCACGATCAAGCGAGGTGGCCTGTGAAGTTCCTGCTCGAACATCTGCGCACGCACATCGACCTGCCGGCGTCCGCGCGCGAAGTGCGCGAACTGCTCGACGACGTCGGCATCGAAGTGAAGACCGCCGAGACGACGGAGCTCGGGACGGTGTTCAACGTCGAGCTGCTCGCGAACCGCGGCGATCACTACGCATACGACGGGCTTGCGCGCGAGATCAGCGGACGCACCGGTAAGCCGCTGAAGTATCCCCGTCTCCGCGAGCTGAACCCGCAGCCCGCCGATGCAGCACGCGTGAAGATCGAAACGCCGCTCTGCCTCGTCTATACCTTGACTGAATTGACCGCGCCGGAATCCGGCGCCACGCCGCTGCCGCCCGAAGTGATGGCGCCGCTCACCGCGGCCGACATTCACGCGGTGCTGCCGGCGGTCGACGTATCCAATCTCACGAATTTCGACATCGGGCAGCCGACGCATGCGTTCGACGCCGACAAGATTGACGGCCCGATCACCGTGCGCACATCGCGCAAAGGGGAAAAGGCGTGGATGCTCTTCACGCCCGAAGCGGTGGAGATTCCGGAAGGAACGCTGGTGATCGCTGACGATTCGAAGATCCTCGGCATCGCGGGCGTGATCGGTTGCGAAGAATCGGCCGTGCGAGCGGAGACGAAACGGATCGCGCTCGAGTCGGCCTGCTTCGATCCCGTCGCGGTGCGGATTGCCTCGCGGCAGTTGAATCAGGCCACCGACGCCGCGGCCCGCTTCATGCGCGGCGGCGATCCGTCGATCCCGCTCATCGGCGCGAAGCGCGTGGCGTACCTGCTCGAAAAACATTGCGGCTACACGGTCGGCAACGCGTACACCGCGGGCGAGTGGCAGAACCCGAATCGGAAGATCGAAGTGGATGTGGCGAAGACGCAGCGCTTCACGGGCGCCGAGCTTTCGCACCTCGAGATGGCCGAGCGCCTGACGCGCTACGGGTTCACGGTCGAGCCAACAGTCAACACGTTGACCGTCACGGTGCCACCGCACCGGCTGTGGGATGTGGCGTTCGAAGCCGACATCGCCGAGGAGTTGCTGAAAAGCGTCGGCTACAACGCCACACCGGCCACGCTGCCGCGCGTCAGCATGGGGGCGCTCCCGTCGCACGCGGAGAACGTCATCGCGCGCACGAGCGGCCTCCTCGTCGCGGAAGGCTTCTACGAAATCTTCACCGACAGCTTTTACGGCCGCGGCATGCGCGACCGCCTCGGCATGACGGAAGGCGACCCGTTGTGGGCGCACGTCGAGACGCAGAACTCCATCGAGAAGAACTACTCGCTGCTGCGCAACAACACCATCGGCCAGGCGCTCGACGCGCTCGCGGCGAATGTGAACCTGAAGAACCCCGCCGTGAAAATGTACGAGTGGGCGACGATCTTCCTCGCCGATCCGAAGGCGGAGAACGGCGTCTGCCGCGAGCAGTCGATTCTCTGGGCGCTCGCCAATGGCCGCGATCGCGGGCCGTTCTGGGCAGACAAAGGACGTGCCGCCGATGCGATCTACCTCAAAGGGATCGTCGAACAGTTGCGCTACGAATTGCGCGTCGACCTGCGCGTCGGGTCTTCGGAAGGACATCGCCTCGAACCGTTCCTCCACCCCGGCCGCCGCGCCGGCGTCTGGCTCGATGACCGGCTGGTGGGTGTCCTCGGCGAGATTCATCCGACGCTCCTGCAGCGCTTCGACATCAAACGCCAGCGTCCTGTCTATCTCGAGCTCGACGCGCGCGCACTGACCGCGCCGCCGATCGCGCGCAAATACACGGAACCGGCGTCACGGCAGCCGGTCGTGCGGAACGTGGCGTACGCAATCCCCATCGGCATCACCGCCGCCGAGGTCCGCGACGCGCTGCAATCCGCCGCCCCGCAATTCCTCCGCGAAATCCGCATCACCGACTTTTTCGAAGCCGCAAGAGCGGTAACGTTCGAGCTCGAATACCTCTCCGAAGAAGCCCTGACCGGCGAAACGATCAACGCCGCCACAGAAGCCATGCTCGCCGCCGTCACCGCAAAATTCGGCGACCGGGTAACGCAACGGGTGTAAA
>DASVUA010000886.1:0-4591 GCA_036387295.1 Thermoanaerobaculia bacterium
ATCGCGACCTCGCGCATCTCGCCGACGGCATCGAGCTCGCCGACTCCTGGGCTACCGACGCGCACAAGTGGCTCAACGTGCCGTACGACTGCGGAATCGCCATCGTGCGGCATCCCGAAGATCACCGCGCCTCGATGACCTCTACCGCCGCCTACCTCGTGCAGACCGGCGGCATCGAACGCGACGCGGTGGACTGGGTGCCTGAGTTCTCACGCCGCGCGCGCGGCATTCCGGTCTACGCGGCGCTCCGGTTTCTCGGGCGTGACGGGGTGGCGGACCTCATCGGACGCAATTGCGCGCAGGCCGTCCAGATGGCGAATCTCCTGCGCGATCAACCAGGTGTCGAAGTGCTGAACGACGTGGTGCTGAATCAGGTGCTGATCCGTTTCGGCGACGACGACGAGGTCACACGCGCCGTGATCGCCGGCGTGCAGGAAGAGGGAACCTGTTGGCTCGGCGGAACGAGCTGGCAGGGCCGCGCCGCGATGCGCATCTCGATCTCGAACTGGTCGACGACCGCGGACGACATCGAGAAGAGTGCGGCGGCGATTTTGAGAGTGGCGGCGGGGAGAGTGGCGGTGGGCGTTCGGCGTTAGGCGTATGGGGGTTGCTGCGTCGGGCGAAAATCCCCGAGCGCCCAACGCCCAAAGCCCGCGCGCGAAGCGCGCGTCTACCTCTCCAGCACCCGCGTCACTTCATCCATCGCGTTCTTCTTGGCCACCACGGTCAGCGTGTTGCCGACGCGGCGGCGGATGTCATCGCGATCGTTGTTGGTCATGAAGATGACGTTCTCGAGATTGCCGCCGACCTCTTCGCGCAGGTAGGTGAGCACGCCGTAGCCGCTGCTGTGCGGGACGTCGGCATCGATGACGATTGCGGCGTAATCGCCGGTCTCGAGTTTCTCGATCGCGTCCCATCCATCCGTGGCGCAATCGCAGTTGAAACGCTGTTCCATCTCGCGGCAGATGGCGGGATTGTTTTCGACGACGAGGACTCGATCTTCTTTCCGCATGACGCCCACTGTAGAAGTGATGGGGCGGCAAGGCAAGCTGGGCGGGTCGGGGCGCGCCCCCGCTACTTGAGCACTTTCGCCACGCGCGCGAGGAGCACGGTGTTTTTGACCGGTTTGCGGATGAAGTCGGCGGCGCCGATTTCGAACGCTTTCAGCTCCGGCTCTTCGCCGGGTAGACCGGAGACGAAGATGGTCGGGACATCGATCCCTTTTTCGTGCAGCGCTTCGAGCACTTTGTGGCCGTCGATGAACGGGAGGTCGATGTCGAGCAGCATGAGGTCGATCCGTTCGCGCCCGAACAGCATCAGCGCCTCGGCACCATCTTTCGCGAGGAGGACGTTGTGCCCTGCCGATTTCAGGAGCGCGTTCGTCAGCTCGCGATTGAGGACGTTGTCCTCGACCACCAGCACCGTCTTGCGCGCGTCGCGCTCGGGAACGACCGGCGTGGTGTTGCGCTTCTTGCGCAACTGGACGATCTCCTGCTGCAGCGCTTTCGTTTCCGTGTCGGGCTCCACGTCGAGCTCGCGGCGCAGCACTTTCGCGCAAGCGTCGAATTGCTGCAGCGCGTTGAGCAGATCGCCGCTCTGCATGTAGAGACGCATGAGCGTGCGGTGCATCGATTCCTGCAGCGGGTCGAGCCGCAACGCGCGCTGCGCCACGGCGATCGCTTCGTCGAGTGCGTCGGCGCGCGTCATCTGCTCGACGAGCTGTGCGTGCGCACGCAACGCGAGGCGGTGCAGCCGGTCGCGCTCCGCGATCACCCATTGATCGAAGCGTTCTTCGTCGATGAGAAAGCCGTCGAGAAAATCGCCGCCGTAGAGCCGCGTGGCCGGATCGAGCGCCTCGGCTGTCCCGGTGGCGATGAGCGATTCGAATTCGACCACGTCGCAATGCACGAGCGCCGGATCGAGCGAAAGAAAATCGCCTTCTTCGACCAGGATCTTCTGCGGCGAAACCTGTGCGAGCTCTTTTCGCAGCGTCGAGAGCGTCTGGCGGAGGCTCTGGCGCGCCTGTTCGGGCGCGGTGCTGCTCCAGAGCAGGTTCGCCATTTTGTCGCGTGAAACCAGCTGCGCAGGTTTTACGCTGAGGAACGCGAGCATCGCCTGGGACTTCTTCGCCGAGATCGTGACGAGCGCTCCCGACTCGGCGCGAAGGCGAAAGTCTCCGAGCAATTCCAGATGCAGTACCGCCATACGTTGACGCCGGATTATTGCACGTGCGGGCGGTGACGAGATGTCCGGCTTTGGCGGCGTCGCCGCGGCGTGCAAACGCGCTTCAACACGCCGCAGCATGTGAGTCCGGAGGCGTTGTGCGGAAGTAAAGAAGGAGTCAGCGTGCGACGCGGCGATCGGCGCGTTCGGCGAGCGCCGCGTCTTCGCCGAGGAATGCGCGGATCTCGGCGACGCGCGACTGCACGTCCGACTCGCCGAGATCGATGATGCGGCGCGTGAACGTCGGCTCGAACATCAGCATCGAGATGAAATCGGGCGACTCGGTTTCCTTGACGCCGAGGGCGCGCACGAGGAGCTTCATCTTGCGCGGCAGATAGCGTTCGTAGTCGCCCGCGAGCTTGCCGAGATCGACGGACGGACGCATCACGAGGAGGTCGATCGGTTTGAGGCCGCCGCGCTGTTGCGGCGGAATCGCGCGCAGCAGCTCGTTCATCCGTTCCATCCGCACGACGTCTTCATCGATTGCATCGAGAAAGACGGCGTTCACCATCTGGCTGAGGATCTGCGCGGCGGGGGGATAGCCTTGCGTGAGTGGCGTCAGCGCTTCGTCGGCGGTGCGCTGATAGCCGGTCGACATGGCGATGATGCGGCTCGCGCCGAGGTGGACGGCGGGGGAGAGTGGTGCGGCGAGCCGGATGCCGCCGTCGCCGTGCCATTGCCCGGCGATCTGCACGGCCGGAAAGACGAACGGCAGCGCCGCCGATGCGAGCACGTGCTCGACGGTGAATTTCGTACATTCGGCGCGGCGGTTCGGGCCTTCGAAATGGTCGAAGTTCCGCCCTTGCACCCAGCGCACCGTCTGGCCCGTTGAATAGTCGAGCGTCATCAATGCCAGCGCCGTCAGCTCGCCGCTGCGGATGTTTTCTTCGATTCCCGCGACCGGCACACCGGAGGGCGTATTGAGCACGCGGCACATGAGATCGCGAAGCGGCGTGGTGTCGACCAGCGCGCGCGGCCGCGCCTTCGTCCACTTGTTCCGGCGCGGCGAGATCGACGCGAGCGCGGAGCGGAAGGGGAGGAACGTCTTCCAGTGAAACTGATAGATGGAGTTGCAATTCAGCTCGCACCACATGCTGTCGAGCCGGCGCGCCTTCTCGGCGAGCGTCCCTTTGTGCGCGGCGAGATACATCGCGTTGATCGCGCCGGCGGAAACGCCGGTGACGATCTTGAAGCGCAATCGCGGGAAGTGCTGCGAGATGCCTTTGAGCAGGCCGACCTGATAGGCCGCCCGCGCACCGCCCCCGGTGAGCATCACCGCGAGGTCGCCCGAGGAGTTGCTCGTCACTTCCGCGAGGTGCGGCTGCGCTGTCATATGGCTGAGCCATTGCGAAGGGATTGCCAAACGGATGCAGACCATGCTAACGGGCGTTTTCCCTGCGGGTGCGGCGCGGGAGCGACGATGCCGCGCGGGAGGCGTCGTGCAAATATTGCGAGATGTGCAAGCGCGCCAGGCACCGTTTACACGACGTGCAAGGCGCGTCTGCCGCGCGCGAGCCGGTCTGCACGATTGATAAACTCGCGGCATGACGTTCGTCCCCACTCTCGATGATGGCCCGCGCCGGCCGCGCATTCCCCGCACGCTCGATCCGGTGGAGGTGCGCGTTCTCGGCGCACTGATGGAAAAGCAGCTCTCGACACCCGAGTACTACCCGCTCACGCTGAATGCGCTGCTCGCGGCGGCGAATCAGAAGTCGAATCGCGAGCCGGTGATGGAGCTCTCGGAGCTGGAGGTGCAGCGCGCGCTCGATCGTCTGCAGGACGAGAAGCTCGTCTGGCGCGTGATGGGCGGACGCGCGGTCCGCTTCGATCACAATCTCGACAACGTGTGGCATCTCAATCGCCGCGAAAAGGCGGTGCTGACGCTGCTCTTCCTGCGCGGGCCGCAAACCGCGGGGGAGCTGCGCGGCCGCAGCGATCGCCTGCAGTCATTCGAGACGGTGAACGAAGTCGAAGAGCTGTTGCGCGACATGGCGTCGCACAGCGAGCCGCTCGTCCGCGAGCTCCCGCGTCGCCCCGGCCAGAAAGAAGAACGCTGGGCACACCTTGCCGGCGGCGCGATCGTCGAGACCGCAATCCCCGCCGCGCCGGACGCGAGCGAGCCGCGCGGACAAGGCGAACCGCTCTCGCAACGAGTCCACCGCCTCGAGGAGCAGGTCGCCGCCCTCACCGAGGAGCTCCGCGCCCTCAAACAAAACCTCGGGGCCTGAGGCAAAGGGGCAGGCGTCTTGTTTGGCGGAGCGGCGGAAGGTCCTTCGCTTCGCTCAGGGTGACATGGGGCGGACGCAACGCGTTTTGTTTGGTGGAGCGGCGGGCTTTAGCCCGCCGACTCATTGCTCGGCGGGCTAAA
>DASVUA010000887.1:0-7206 GCA_036387295.1 Thermoanaerobaculia bacterium
GATGGTCGGCCCCGACAAATTGCTCGAGCGACGGTGGAAAAAGAAACTGCGTCTCGTAGTCCGGCCGGATCTCGCGACTCATGCTTCTGTTTAGCACGACTCATGGATTTCCACAGCGCGGCAGTTTTTGAGACGGTCTGCAAAGCCGCCGCACTCCAAATGAACGCGCTTTTTGCGAGAGCGGGTCGTTTTGGTGGAGCGGCGGGCTTTAGCCCGCCGAGCATTTGTCGGCGGCCTGAAGGCCGCCGCTCCACTTCATCTCGCGACCATCAGGCGTATGTCGAGAACGCGGCTTCTTGTGGAGTGCGGCGACGCGAGTCGCCGCTCTTACTGCGGCAGCGGCGAGCTGCCGCTTCTGCCGAGAGTGCCGCAGCTTGCGCTGCGGCCAGTGAAAGCGGCGACTGGCGTCGCCGCACTCCAGACTAAAGTCGCTTTTCGCGAGTGCCGGCCTTTGGGGGAGCGGCGGGCTTTAGCCCGCCGAGCATCGTCGGCGGCCTGAAGGCCGCCGCTCCACTTGATCACGCGTGTGCCGAAGGCAGGCTTGTTGTGGACGCGGCGACTGGCATCGCCGCACTCGAAATCATGGTGCGAAATCTCGCGTCGGGGGCGGTTTTGATCGTGCTGCTACCATTCGGCGCCGCCGGAGCGGCGTGCTCACCATGAATTTGAAACGGGTCTCGGTTCCTTTTTTCGTCCTGCTCGTCGCGTTCTCCGGCGCTTGCCGCCGTGGCGCGGAAGAGAAGGTTGCGGCGTCTGCCGGCGCGCCGGTGATCGTGATCTCGATCGACACTCTGCGCGCCGATCATCTGCCCGCGTACGGCTACACGGCGGTGCAGACCCCGGCGCTCGATGCGCTGCGACGCGATTCGATTCTCTACACCAACGCCTATTCGCATGCGCCGCTGACGCTGCCGTCGCACGTCTCGATGCTCACCGGGCTGCTGCCCGACACACACAAGGTGCGCAACAACATCGGGTATCGCCTCGACACGAACGTGCCGACGATTCCGAAGATGCTGAAGAGCGCCGGCTACGAAACGGGGGCGGCGATCTCCGCATACGTGCTGCGCGGGAGCGCAGGACTGGGAGCCGCGTTCGACTTTTATGATGACGGCATCGTGAGCGCGCCGAATGCCGCGATCGGCAATCTGCAACGCGCCGGACGCGACACCGCGGCGATCGCGACGCGCTGGATCGCGGAACGGAAGGACAAGCCGCACTTTTTCCTCTTGCATCTGTTCGAGCCGCATTCGCCGTACGCGGCACCCGAACCGTTCCGTTCACGCTTCACGCTTCCGTACGACGCCGAGATCGCGGCGGCAGACCAGATCGTCGGCGAGTTTCTCGACGCGCTGAAACGCGACGGGATCTACGACCGTGCGCTCATCATCCTCATGTCCGATCACGGCGAAGGGCTGAACCAGCACGGCGAAGCCGAGCACGGAATCTTTCTTTATCGCGAGGCCATTCGCGTGCCGCTGATGGTGAAGCTGCCGAACGGCGCGCGCGCCGGCGAAACGACGGATCGTGCGGTCGGCCTCGTCGATGTGCTGCCGACGGTGGCCGAAGTCACCGGGACTCAGGCGCCGGCGGGAGTGCAGGGGCACTCGCTTCTGCATGCGAACGCGTCATCCGCGACGCGGCGCATCTACTCCGAAACGCTCTACCCCCGCATTCACCTCGGCTGGAGCGAGCTGCGCTCGCTCGCCGCCGCCGACTACCACTACATTCAGGCGCCGCGGCCCGAGCTCTACGACATGCGGCGCGATCCCGCGGAGACCAAGAACATCCTCACCGACGAACGGCGCGTCTACGCGAGCATGCGCGACGAGCTGGCGCAGTTCGGAGCCGTCACCGACATCCCGACCAACGTCGATCCGGAAGAGGCGAAAAAGCTCGCCGCGCTCGGCTACCTCGGATCGACGGCCGCGCCGCGTTCCGGTCCGCTGCCCGACCCCAAAGACGGCATGCCGGAAATGAACGCGATGATGGAAGCGACCCGCTTCGAGCAAACAGGCAATCATCCGGAAGCGATCAAACGGTTCCGCGGCATCGTCGCTAGAAACCCGTTGCTCTCCGACGCCTGGAACCTGCTCGGCGTGTCGCTCGAAGCGAGCGGGCGCAATGAAGAAGCGGTCGAAGCGTACCGAAAGGTGCTCGAGCTCACTCCGGCCCTGGCGGGGGAGTTTGCGTTACGGCTGGCCGGCGTCTATCTGCGGCTCTCGCGTTTCGATGAAGCGGCGGCGCACGCGCGACTGGCGGAGACCGGCGACTACAGCGGCGCACATCTGATGCTCGCGCGGATCGCGTACGACCAAAAGGATTTCGCGGGCGCGGAGCGCGAGGCGCGGCTCGCGATGCGCGACACGCAGAACGGCATCGCCGCCCGCGTGCTGATCGCGCGCGCTTACGCCCAACAGGGCCGCGCCGCCGAGGCGTTGACGATGGCGCGTGAAGCCTCGATGGAAGCGGATGCGAAGAAGATCGGCCCGGTCGAGTCGCTACACTTCGTTGTCGGGGACGCGCTTGCGCGCATGCAGCAATACGACAAGGCGGAGCAGGCGCTGCGACGGGAGATCGAGTTGTTCCCGCACAACCGTCACGCGTACGCCAGTCTGTATCTGGTCTACGTCGTGACTGGCCGCGACGCCGAGGCGAACCAGGCGCTCGAACAGATGGTGCGCAACAATCCCGATCCGGCCGCCATGACTCTCGCCGCGCAGTCGACGGGCGCCGTGGGCGACACGCGCGCCTCGGCCCGCTGGACGCAGCGCGCCACGGCGGCGCGCCGCGCACAGTCCGCAGCGGCTGGCTCGTGAGCTCCGCGGGCTGCAGCCTCGACCGCAGCAGCGGCGGAGTCGTCTTGGGAGTCTACGCAGGGCACGCGTCGGTCGCGGATTGCACCGGTGCGTAGCCGCACCTAACGCGGCGCAGGCGGGTATCCGTCGCGGACGGCACTCACGCGCAAGGCGCGCCGGTTCCGAGCGACGGGCTTGCGCCCGCCGCTCGTGAGTCGGCGCTCAGTTGCGCGAGGTCAGCATGTGCCACTCGGGCTCATCTCTGACGTACGACGGGCGCTTGTCTGCAATCTGTTTTGCGTGATCCTGCTGCTTCGCGTGATCGACGGCGGACGCGGTCTCGAGCATCAGCTCGAATTTCGCGATCATCGTCTTCTGCACGTGCTTCGGCAGGGCTGAGAGCTGCTGCACGAGCCGCTGTGCCGCGCATTCGTCTTCGTCCAGCTCCCACGGCGCGATCTCGCGCTCGATCGAGCCGCCGAAGAACTCGGCTTCGGTCAGACCATACACATTGAGCATGCTCTTGAGCTGTTCGAGTTTCAGTGATCCGATCCGCTGGCCCGTTTCGAACGAGCTGATGGTCTTTTCACCGACACCGGAGAGACGGGCTACATCTTTCTGGCTCAGCCCGCGGAGCCTGCGGATTTCACGGAGTTTGAGTACGAGATCCATTGGCTTCCTCACCTGTTCCATTCACTACGATCAGAAACGTCTCATCAGACCAACGACTACGCCCTGCACGGCGACGTCTCGCGCGGCAGCGTAGATGGGGCTCATCATCGAGTTCGCCGGCTGCAGCCGGACTCGATCTCCTTCGCGATAGAGGCGCTTGAGAGTCACTTCTCCGCTGACGTTCGCGACGACCATCTCGCCGTTCTCGGCGAGCTCGCGCCGCGCGATGATCACGAGATCGCCGTCGAGGATGCCGTCGTCGACCATCGAGTCGCCGCGCACCTTCAGCACGTAGTTCTCGCCGCGTGTCGTCAGATGCTCCGGCACCGCGATCATCTCGTCCGAAACATCGACATCCAGTGGCCGGCCGGCCGCGATGTACCCGAACAGCGGCAGCTCACGCGCGTTGGCGCTCGCCTCCCGCCGCGCCGGAGCCTGCGCCTGCGCGCTCTTCTCCTCCGGCTGTTCGACCACTTCGACGCCGCGCTTCTGGTTCCAGTCGCGCCGGATCAACCCCTTCTTCTCGAGCAGCGACAGGTGCTTGTAGACCGTGCCGTACGACGAAAAGCCGAAGTGATCGCAGATCTCACGGTGCGTCGGTGCAACCCCACGCTCCTTCTGAAAGTCACGAATGAAGTTCAGGATGTCCCGCTGTCGTTCGGTCAGATATTTCATTACCGCCTCGTGTGCTGCAATGTAGGCGGTAACAGGGCGAAAGTCAAGCGTAAGTAGCGAGAATCAGGCGGAAGATGTCGCCGCCCACGATGACCGGAGTGTTCGGAACGTCCGCGAGCGCTTTTCTCGCCAGCAGACTCGCAGAATCGCGAGGCGCCTCATGCGCCGCAGATCGGGCAGGGGCGGCCGTGGGCGGTGAGGCGGGCGTCGGCGCCACAGGCGCGATGCACCGTGTCGACGTCGTGATGCTCGTCGAGCTGGCGGCGGAGCTCGTCGATGCGGGCGGACTGCACGCGCAGCGAGTAGAACTGCAGCGCGATCGACACGGCCGCACCGACGAAGACGATCGACAGGACGAGGATGGCCATCAACGCACCTGCATCGTCGGAACCGGGCCGGAACCGAACAGGAACGTGCAGGGAGTCTTGTTCGTTGCGCAGACTTCGCGTTGCATCTTGATCGCTTCGAGCTGCAGGAACTGATCCGGCGACAGCTGCATCGCGTTGCGGTAAGCGTTGTCGGCCGCGGCGCGCGACGCTTCTGCTTTCGCCCGCTCGTCTTCGGCGAGTTTGCGCTCACGCTCGGTGTCCTGGCGCGCCCGCTGGGCCGCGGTGGCGATGCGCTGCTGCTTGATCTGCTCCGGCGGATTCGCGCGCCCGAGGGTCACGGCGAGGAGGCGAATGGGCAGCTTCTCCTTTGCCACGAACTTGCGGAGCTCTTCGAACACCTGCTGATCGGTCTGATCGATCACGACCGGGTTCAGCGTCATGTCGGCCATCGTGTGCACGCGCACCGCCTGCCGCACGATGCTGCGGTACTCGGCTGCCACGTTGTTCGGGTACCAGGCCACACCGAAATCGCGCACGAGGCGAACCGAATCGACGACCTGCACGCGGATCGCGGTGTCGAAGTCGAGCGGCTGCTGGTCTGAAGACATGAGGTCTTCGAAATGCTCTTTGATGGTGGCCGGCTGCACGTTGACGATCAGCACTTCGGTGGTCGGCGCGACGAGCGTCCTGCCGGTGGTGACCGGCTTGTCGCGGATGCCGCCGTGACCGAAGAGGATCGGCTTCGCGATCAGCACGGCCTCTTCACCAGGGCCGGGCGACGCCATCTCGCACGCCGCGAGGAGCAGGGTCGAGTAGATCAGGACACAAACGCGAATCAGCTTCATTTTGAGATCCCTTTCATTGGATGCCCCCGATGCTACTTGCGCGCGGTCGCGCATGGACAAAAAAAGCCGGTCCCGTGAAGGACCGGCAGGTTGATGCGGCGTCGAGAGTACGCGCTCGTCAGTCGAGCTTGATCGCGCGCTTCGTTTTCTCTTTGCGCGATTTTTCCTTCGCGTTGTATTCGTCCATGCAGTCGCCCTGGTCGACCATCGCGCAGGCGAGGTATTCGCTGGCTTCGATGGTCATGGCGCGGAGCGCTTTGCCGGTCGGGGTGTTCTCGTATTTCTCGAGTGCGCCGCCGAATCCGCCGCGGTAAAGGCCGACGGCCATGCCGCCGCTCGAGGCACGCGCTTCGATCGAGCGGGTGAACTCCACTTCTCCCGTGGTCGTATCGATGACGCGGAGGTCGACCGAGATGTAGGCGTCCTCTTTCTTGCCGCCGACGCTGATGCCGCGGAAGCTGACGCCGCCGCCGGTGCCGCGCGTCTGGTTCTCGAACGCCGTGACGGTCGCGACGACCAGGTACTGTGCGCCGGTGAGCTTGCCGATCTTCGCGCCGGTCTTCTTGTCGACGCGGCCGGAGTCGGCGAGGTCCTGCTCATCGAGGACCCTGTCGAGCTTCTCGCGCTCGACGAGCTTGAACTTGCCGGTGGCGGCGAGCTCGTTCGTCAGCATGCCGGAGAGCTCTTTCGCAACGTCCGACGACCACCACGAAGCGCTGTTCACTTCGTTCTTGAATTCGGCTACGCCCAGCACCGGTTTGGCCGCGAAGGCGCTGCCGGCAAGAAACGTCAGAAGGATGGTGAAGACCAATTTGATTCGCATGTTTTCCTCGTGTCCCGATTTGGTGCTGCGCAATTTAAAGCAGATGCCGGCCGCCGTTCGTGACGTGACTCACGGTGGCGAGCTGCTCAATGAGCGGTGGAGGTCTCGACGCCGGAGAGAAGCGCGTCGTCCCAGGTCTCGACGCGATTCCGGCCGCGGTTCTTCGCGCTGTAGAGCGCGCGGTCGGCACGGTCGATGAGCGCGGCGGGGCTGAGGATCTCGGACTCGCCGGTCGCTTCCATCCCCGCAATCCCCATCGACGCGGTGACGACGACCGACCCATCGCCGCAGGTCAGTTCCGTCGCTTCGAGCCTGCGGCGAATCCGTTCTGCCACGATGTTCGTGTTGCCGGGCTTCGTCTCCGGCAGGACGATGCAGAACTCTTCGCCGCCGTAGCGGCCCGGCACGTCGTAGACACGGCAGCTGTCGCGCAGCAGCTTCCCGATCGCCTGCAGCACCTGGTCGCCGGCCGAATGGCCCCACGTGTCGTTGATGCGCTTGAAGTGATCGATGTCGAGCATCAGCACCGACATCGGCGAACCGTGCCGCAGTGCGCGATTGATCTCGGTGTCGATCTTTTCCATGACGAACCAGCGGTTGTAGAGGCCGGTCAATGTGTCGCGCGTCGACACTTCGGAGAGGAGGCGGTTCTTCACCACCAGATCAAAGTTCTCTCGCTGCAGGCCGAGCATCCTCTGCTCGAGCTCGCGGTAGCGCGCTTCGCTCTGTTCGGCGACGCGCACCACGCCGAACAGCTCTTCGACCAGCCGCCGTTCGCGCTCGCTGAACGGACTGCCGTCGGCCGCAACGACCGCCAGGCGCGGTACGTCGAGGCGGACCGCAAAGGCGTTCCGCGCTTCGGGAGAATCGGCGTCGACGAGAGACAGCGGCCGGGAGAGCAGCTCGGAAAGCGGCGCGAGAATCCGAGCGACTGCGGATTCGAAACTGTTCATTTGGTTGTCCTGAGAGAGGTGCGGAGTATAGGACGGCCGTCGGCGCGAGCCAACGGCCAATGTTGGAAGCGCCTCCTCTTCGGTAAAGGCCTACGCGCGCTGCTCGATCCG
>DASVUA010000888.1:0-4780 GCA_036387295.1 Thermoanaerobaculia bacterium
CTAAACAGCCCGCCGCTCCACAGCGACGGCGCGGTCGCGGAGACCGGCTTACCTTTTGTTCTTCTTCTCGTCTTCGGCGAGTTTCTTTGCGTGTCTGGCCTGGCCGAGGGTCACGTTGATCGGGTTCGAGCGATCGAGGAACGGGACGGCGGGAGCGGCGCGGACACCGAGGGACTCGCGGACGCGGAGCAGGTAATCGTGCTCGGGGTGCAGCTTCAGTCCCTGTTCGGCCGATTCGACCGCTTTCTTCCGATTGCCGGCGGCGCTGTAGACACGGGCGAGGTTGGCGTAGTGATCGCCGTTGTAGAACTCCAGCTCGATCGCGCGTCGGCAGAGATCGACCGCCGGCTTGATCTGCTTGCGCACCAGCGCGAGGCTGAGGCCGAACCACGACAGTCCCGAGGCATCTTTCGGGGTGCGCATCGGCGGCGCGTCGTCGGTTCCGTAGAGGTCGAGAAACAGCGTGAGCGCGCGGAGAAAATCGTCGGCGCGTGCGGCGCGAATCGCTTCGTCCATCGAAGACTGAGACGGCATCAGATCAGTTCCCTCGGGCGGATGCGGTGGACGAAGCGGCTGATCCGTTCGCGATCCTCGTCAGCGATCTCCATGAATTGCATTCCGTACTTGGGTCGCGCGCCTGAAAAGTCGGCGCGCAGCACGTCGGCGCGAATGGCGAGAGGCTTGGGATCGGCAGGCAGATAGAAGTGCAGAACGACCGGCCCATCCTGCGGCAGCATGCGATCGATTTCGAGGAGGATGCCGGTCGACGAGATGTTCACGCTGCGGCCGAGAAGAAAGCTGCGGTCTTTCTCCACCGACACTTCGATCTTCGTGATCGTCCGAAGCTCGCGGCGCACCGGAATGCTGGTGAGGCGTTCGACTTTCGCGTCGAGCTCCGGCTTCTGCAGCGGACGAAAGATGACGTCGTTGCAGCCGGCGGAGAGACACAAGTCGCCGTGCTCGTGACGATCGCGCTCGCAGACGAGCAGCAGCGAGATGCCGCGCGTGGCGTCGTCGGAGCGGATCTCGCGGCAGAACTCGGGGGCGCTCATGTCGAACAGGTCGTAGCCGAAGATGATGAGATTCGGCCGTTCCATGCGCGCTTTCGCGAGGCCGTCGGAGCCGGCGAGCGCCGTCATGATCAGCATGTCGCGGCGGCGGAGGATCGTCTCCTGCACGAGCAGCGCGCCGCGCGAGTGATCGACGAGAAGAATGCGTCCCGGGGCATTGGCGCTCATGTCGAGATCTCCCGCAATTTGCGCACGACGCGCTTCAGATCGTCCATCAACATTTCGATTTGTTCCGCGGTGTTGGACTTCCCGAGGCCGAACCGGATCGAACCGACCGCGGCGTCGTCGCCTACTCCGATCGCCTTCAGAACCCGCGAGGGGCCGCGCTCGCCGGAACTGCACGCCGAGCCGGAAGAGAGAGAGAAGCGCTTCATTGCCAGAATCAGCGAATCAGCCTCGACCCGCTCAAAGCTCACATTCAGATTGCCCGGCAATCTTAACTCCCGCGGACCATTCACCGAAGTGCCGTCGATCTCTTCGGTGATTCGCTCGCGCAAGTCATCGCGCAGTTGCGCCAGCCGCGCCGCTTCTTCCTCCATCTCCGCGGCGCGGAACTGCAGCGCCGCCGCGAAGCCGATCGCGGCCGGAACGTTCAACGTGCCGGCGCGCATGTTCCGCTCCTGGCCGCCGCCGATGACGAGCGGCTCGACCTTCACTCCGCGCCGCACGAACAGCGCACCGATGCCTTTCGGGCCGTAGATCTTGTGCGCGGAGAACGACGCCAGATCTACGTTGGTGAAATCGAGCACGATCTTCCCGATCGCCTGTGTGGCGTCGGTGTGGAACAGAGCGCCCTGCTCGCGCGCGATCGCGGAGAGCTCGGCGATCGGCTGGATGGTGCCGATCTCGCCGTTCGCCGCTTCGATGGAAACGAGCCGCGTATTCGGGCGCAACGCGGCGCGCAACGCGTCGGGCTGCACGAACCCTTCGCGATCGTTCTGCACGTACGTCACTTCAACGCCTTGCTTCGCCAGCCGCGCTGCCGGCATCGAGACCGACTTGTGCTCGGTCATGCCGGTGACGAAGTGCTCCCCCGGTTTGAGGAGATTCAGAGCGATGTTGTTCGACTCGGTCGCGCCGGCGGTGAAGTAGATCTCGGGCGGCAGGACTTTGAGAAAGCGCGCGATCGCGATCCGCGCATCTTCGACCGCCAGCGAAGCCTTCCGCCCGTGTTGGTGCGTGATCGAAGCAGCGTTGCCAAAATGCTCCGTAAAGTACGGCAGCATTTTCTCGACCACGCGCGGATCGCACGGCGTCGTAGCGTGATGATCAAAGTACGCGACGTTCATGGAGATCGGAATTGAAAATTTGAAATTGAAAATTGAAAAATCGGAAGCGTTGGTGGCACAAGCGCAGCTCCGATTTTTCAATTTCTAATTTTCAATTTTCAATTTGCTCCTACCGTCTCTTGCGCCGGCGGCGCGGTTTCCGCGGCCCGCCCTCCCCTTCTTCCTGCACCCGTTTCAACCGTACGGCGAACGCCTGCCATTGGCGGAACGTGTCGACGTAGCGGCCGGAGGAGAGGGCGTAGAGCTCGAGGAGGGCGAGAGCGTCGTTGAACGGCTCGCGCACGGCGGCGCGGAATTGCGCGCGGCGGTCGCTCGGCGGTTCGAGCAGGCGCCAGAGGGTTTCGAGTGCCTGTTCCATCTGATGCCGCGTACCGGCCGGCAGCGCCATGCGCGCGCAGAGCGGCGAGATCAGCTCGCGGATGAAGACGATCACTTCGCCGATGCGCATCCGCGCGTCGCGCCGCGCTTCTTCTGCTTCGATCTCATCGAGCACCCACGGCAGGACGAGCACCGAAAGCAGCACTGCGTCTGAAATCCTTCGTCCCGCCTGCACGGTGCGGTCGAGGACTTCCAGCATTTTCCAAAAGTACGGCGCGCGCTCGCCTTTGATGGCGTTGTAGATCTCCGGCAGGAGCGGTTCGAGGAGCGCGGTGTCGACCATGAGGCGGAACGCGCCTCGCGACCAGCCGCGCCGCAGCAATTCGAGAATCTCCTCGGAGACGCGCGGCGCCGACGCTTTGAGAATCTCGGTGCGGTGGCGGAGGATGCCTTCGTACGTCTCCGCTTCGATCTCGAAGCCGAGCCGGGAGGCGAACTCGATCGCCCTCATCATCCGGACCGGATCTTCGCGGAAGCGGAGATCGGGACTCCCGATCACACGCACGCGCCCTTCCGTCAAATCGTCGAGGCCGCCGATGTAATCGATGACCGAGAAGTCGGCGATGTTGTAGAAGAGCGCGTTAATCGTGAAATCGCGCCGTTTCGCGTCCTGCAGCGGCGAGCCGAACGTGTTGTCGTCGGTGATCAGGAAATCTTCCGCTTCTTCCGATTCCGCGTTGTGCACCGGGCGGTCGGGCTCGCGGCGGAATGTCGCGACTTCCACCACCTGATCCTGAAACAGAATGTGCACGAGGCGGAATCGGCGTCCGATGATGCGGCTGTTGCGGAAGAGGCGGCGCACGTCGCCGGGATGCGCGTCGGTCGCCACGTCGAAATCTTTCGGCGTGCGGCCCATCAGCAGATCGCGCACGCTGCCGCCGCACAAGTACGCGCGATACCCGCTGCGATGCAGCCGGTAGAGCACCTTGAGCACGTTCTCCGGGATGCTGCGGCGCGAGATCGAATGCTCGCCGCGATCGATGACGACGCCGTCGGTGACGACATGCGTCACTTCGTCCTGCGTCGATTCTTCGTCCGTCTGTTTACTCGTTTCCATGCGAGGTGAGGCCCGGCGTGTAGTGATACTTGCTGTCGACGATGTAGAACGTGCGGTGCCAGCGCGTGTTGTGAATGAAGCCGCGCGCGACGCCGACGAGCTCGCGCACGCGCGTACTCACGGAAGCGCCGGCCGTGGCCGGATCCCCTTCGTACGACCAGTAGACCATGAACGCGCGTCCCTTGATGTGCGAGCGAGGGACGCCGCCCCAGTAACGCGAGTCGCTCGACCGGTCGCGATTGTCTCCCATCGCAAAGTACTGCCCCTCGGGAACGGTGATCGGGCCGTACTGATCGCGCGAGCGGTAGGGCTCGGGGAGGAACCGCTCCAGCGGGTAGATCTGCGGATCGTCGAAGAGCACGTACGGCTCGTCGAGCTGCCTGCCGTTGATCGAGACTTTCTTGTCGCGGATCGTGACGACGTCGCCCGGCAAGCCGATCACCCGCTTCACGTAATCGATCTCCGGATTCTCCGGCCAGCGGAAGACGATGATGTCGCCGCGCTTCACGTCGCGCAACGGAAAGAGCCGCGCCAGCGCGCCGTCCCCTTGGGGACCGTAGATGAACTTGTTGACGATGAGGTGGTCGCCGACTTTGAGGTTGTCTTCCATCGACGGCGTCGGGATCTTGAACGCCTGAAAGACGAAGATGCGTGCGAAGTTGACGAAGATGATCGCGATCAGCAGCGCTTCGTAGTACTCACGTCCTGTCGATTTTCTCTCTGCTTCAGCGGCTGCTGCCATTCGTGGAGCTGGTCCTCTTCAACTGGTCTGCGATGAAGCCGGCGGCGACGGATTGTACGACAGCGGGTGGAACGCTCACGACGTTGCCGGCGCGGCGGTAGCGTCCGGCGGGCAGCGACTGATCGGCGACGACGGAAATCGCGCGCGCACAGGGGTCGGCCGAGGTGCCGCGCGCCGCGGCCGGAGCCGCACCGCAGGAGCTCCCGACGAGGAACAGCTGCCGCGGATCGATCCACGCCGTTGC
>DASVUA010000889.1:0-10883 GCA_036387295.1 Thermoanaerobaculia bacterium
GAACGACGAGCTCGCGCACGCCATCGAGCGCGACGAAGATCTCGCGGATTAGTTCTCGGTCGCCGGTTGTCTGTTGTCCGTACAGGTCCGCGCGGGGCAACACGCCGCAGACAACTAACAACCGACAACCGACAACACAACAAACCATGAACGCCCCGATCCTCGACGAACAGGCACTCCTCGAAACGCTCGCCAGCGAGCGTGCGTCCGGCAAAACCATCGCCTTTGCGAACGGTTGTTTCGACGTGCTGCACGTCGGCCACATCCGTTACCTGCAGGACGCGGCGCGGGTGGGGGATGTGCTCGTGGTCGGCGTGAACGGCGATCAGTCGGTGCGGGAGCTGAAAGGGGAGGGGCGGCCGGTGATGCCGGCGCGGGAGCGCGCCGAGCTCATCTCCGCCATTCGCGGAGTCGGCTACGTCACGATCTTCGATGAGAAGAGTCCCGCGCGGCTGCTGCAGACGCTCCAGCCCGACTTTCAGGCGAAGGGCACCGACTACACGGCCGATTCGGTTCCGGAAGCGGAGATCGTCAAGGCCTATGGCGGGAAGGTCGTGATCGTCGGAGACCCGAAAGATCACTCCACCACCGCCGTTCTCGAGAAGATGCGAACGCAATGACGCGGCTTCTCGTCCTGCGTCTTTCCGCCCTGGGCGACGTCATTCATACGATTCCTGCCGTGGCCGCGCTCCGCGAGACGCATGAAGTTTCGTGGGTCGTGGAAGCGCCCTACCGTGAGCTGGTCGAGGTCGTCGCCGGGGTCGAGGCGATCCCGACGCGCATGAAGAAATGGGGCAAGTCGCTGTTGGCCTCGCGCGCCGAAATGGGAGCGACCTTGCGCGCGATGAGCAAAGCGGATGAAGCGATCGATTTTCAGGGGCTGGTGAAGAGCGCGATGCTTCCCTGGCTGGCGCGCGTGAGAACGCGCCGCGGCTTCGATCGCAACGCCATCCGTGAAAAGCCGGCGCTCCTGTTCACGAATCGCAAAACGGGCGTCGACACATCGAAGCACGTCATCGAGCAGAACCTCGAGCTTGCCGGCGTCTCAGCAGGGCGCGCGAACTGGGACGCGTACCCGCAGAACAACGGCCTCGATGCGTTCGCGAACAAAATCGTCCTCCTCCCCGGTGCCGGAAAAGTAAACAAGCTGTGGCCGGTCGACCGTTTTCGCGAGCTCGCGCGCCGCATCGGCGGCGACGCCGTGGCGGTGTGGGGACCGGGCGAGCGGGAGCTGGCCGAGGCGATCGGCGCGCGGGTCGCGCCTCCCACCACGCTGCGCGAGCTGGCGTTCATCCTTCAAAACGCGCGTGTTGTGATCGGCGGCGACACCGGGCCTCTCCATCTGGCGGTCGCGCTCGGCACGAAAGTCATCGGTCTTTATGGCCCCACCAATCCGCGGCGCAACGGTCCGTATGGCCAGCTCGACCATTGCGTCGATCACTTCCCGACCACGAAATGGATGGAATCGATTTCTGTTGAAGAAGTCATGACGATCCTCCAGAGGATCTCGGCGTGAAGACCCTGCTCGCGATTCTCGCCGCGGCCGCGGTTCTCAACTCGACTCCCTCCAGCCCCATCGAACAGACATTTCTCAACGGCGAGACGCTCGACTACACCGTTACCTGGATGAAGGTGACGGGCGGCACGGCTCGCATGACCATCGCTCCCATCGACGATGCGACGCGTTACCGCGTCACCTCGGTCGTCCGTTCAGGCGGCAGCATCGCGCGCTTGTTCAAGGTGCGGGATGAGATCGAATCGATCGTCGATCGCGCCGACTTTTCCACCCTTCGTTACACGAAACGCCTCGACGAGCGCGGCGACAAAGAGCTCGAGATTACGACCATCACCGATGGCGTCGCATCGCGGAAGCGCGAGCGTGTGCGCCGGCTCCTCGTGCCGCGTCCGGTTCTCGATCCGTTCTCGGTCATCTATCACTGCCGTACGCTCGACCTCTCTCCCGGAAAGGTCTACGAATTCACGCTGCTGTCCGATATGAAGCTGTACAACGTGCATGCGCGCGTCGTGAGGCGCGAGCAGATCCAGACGCCGGCAGGCCAGTTCAATACGGTGATGGTCGAGCCGCAGATGGCCAGCGGCGGCGTCGCGCGCGAGGAGCGTCTCTTCATCTGGTACTCCGATGATGAGCGGCGCCTGCCGGTGCGCATCCGCACCGAGGTGAAGTTCGGGAGCATCACCGCAACGTTGAAAAACGTGCAGAGCGGTGTCACTTCGATCGATCCTCCGCCTCTTCCGAAATGAGCCGTGTTGACAGCTCATTTAAAATAACCAAACGTCTCTCTTCGTCCAATCCGCTCGGGTGCTAAACTCGCCGCCTTGCGTCGTATCGGCGAGCACGGCCCGGGATTTCCAGGAGTAATAGAAAGCATCTATGAGTGTTCGTCTCGGTGAGCTGCTCACCAAAGCGAGCCTGATCAGCCAGGATCAGCTCAAGGAAGCGCTCCGCGTCCAGAAAGAGACTGGCGGCAAGCTCGGCGAAACGCTGATCAAGCTCGGCTTCGTCTCCGAAGAGGACATCACGGAGTGTCTCAGCCAGCAGTTCGGCGTTCCCTCCATCAATCTCCAGCACTTCGAGATCGACGCGAGCGTGATCAAGCTGATCCCCGGCGACGTCGCGCGCAAATACAACATCCTTCCGGTCAACAAGACCGGCGCCACGATCACCATCGCCATGGCCGATCCGACGAACGTCTTCGCCATGGACGACATCAAGTTCATGACCGGCTACAACGTCGAGCCGGTCGTGGCCTCCGAGCTTGGGATCAAAGCGGCGATCGACAACTACTACGGCACGACCTCTTCGCTCGAGCTGAAGAAGGTCATGGAAGACCTGCAGACGCAGGAGACCGCCGACCTCGAGGTGCTCGAGGAAGATGAAGAGCTCGACGTCACCGCCCTCGCCGATTCGGCCGAGGAAGCGCCGGTCGTGAAGCTCTGCAACCTCATCCTCACCGACGCCATCAAGCGCGGCGCCTCGGACATCCACATCGAGCCGTACGAGAAGGAGTATCGCGTCCGCTTCCGCATCGACGGAATCCTCTACGAGATCATGAACCCGCCCTTGAAGCTCAAGGACGCCATGACCTCGCGCATGAAGATTCTGGCGAAGCTCGACATCTCGGAAAAACGGCTTCCGCAGGACGGCCGCATCAAGCTGAAGATCAAGCTCGAAGACAAGAACAAAGAGCTCGACTTTCGCGTCTCCGTGCTTCCGACGCTCTTCGGCGAGAAGATCGTCATGCGTCTCCTCGACAAGGACAACCTCCGCCTCGACATGACCAAACTCGGCTTCGAGCAGGAGTCGCTGACGCGGTTCGAAGAAGCGATCTTCAAGCCGTGGGGCATGGTGCTGGTCACCGGGCCGACCGGCTCGGGGAAGACCAACACGCTCTACTCCGCGCTCTCGAAGGTCAACTCGCCCGAGGTCAACATCATGACCGCGGAAGATCCGGTGGAGTTCAACCTGCCGGGCATCAACCAGGTGCAGATGAAAGAGGCCATCGGCCTCAACTTCGCGGCCACGCTCCGCTCGTTCCTGCGGCAGGATCCGAACATCATTCTGGTCGGCGAGATCCGCGACTTCGAAACCGCCGAGATCGCGATCAAGGCAGCGCTCACCGGCCATCTCGTGCTCTCGACGCTGCACACCAACGACGCGCCGTCGACGATCAACCGCCTCATGAACATGGGCATCGAGCCGTTCCTCGTCGCCACTGCCACGCAGCTCATCGCCGCGCAGCGCCTCGTGCGCCGCATCTGCTCGAACTGCAAGGAAGTGGTCGACATGACGCCGCAGGCGGTCGCGAACCTCGGCTACCGCAAGGACGAGATCGGAACGTTCAGCGTCTACAAAGGCCGCGGCTGCGAAAAGTGCAACAACACCGGCTACAAAGGTCGCGTCGGCCTGATCGAAGTCATGGTCATCGACGACGACATCCGCGACCTGATTCTCGCCGGCGGCACCGCCATCGACATCAAACGCAAAGCGATGGAGAACGGCATGATCACCCTGCGCCGTTCCGGACTCGTTAAAATCAAAGAAGGCATTACGACCGTCGAAGAAGTCGTTCGCGAAACCGTGGCCTGATCGCTGGGCCGGTCAGGAAATTGAAAATTGAAAATTGAGAATTGAAAAAACGGCGAACGCAGCGTTCGCCGTGATGACGATCATTTTCAATTTTCAATTTTCAATTTTCAATTCACGACTCGCGACACACGCACTACCCGGGAGAACCAATGGCCGTCACCCTGCATCAGTTGTTGAAGACGATGGTCGAGCGCGGAGGCTCGGACCTGCACGTCACGACGAACTCGCCTCCGCAGATCCGCATCGACGGCAAGCTCGTGCCGCTCGACATGCCGCCGCTGGCGGCGCCTGAAACGAAACAGCTCGCGTATTCGGTGCTCACCGACGCGCAGAAGCACCGCTTCGAAGAGAATCTCGAGCTCGACCTCTCGTTCGGCATCAAAGGTCTGGCGCGTTTCCGCGCGAACATCTTCAATCAGCGCGGCGCCACCGCCGCCGTCTACCGGCAGATCCCGTACGAGATCCTCGGCTTCAAAGAGCTCGGGCTGCCGCCGGTCGTCGAAGAGATCTGCAACAAGCCGCGCGGCCTCGTGCTCGTCACCGGCCCCACCGGCTCGGGCAAGTCGACCACGCTCGCCGCGATGATCGACAAGATCAACCGCGAGCGGCACGAGCACATCATCACGATCGAAGATCCGGTCGAGTTCCTCCATCAACACAAGAGCTGCATCGTCAATCAGCGCGAGCTGCACGCCGATACGCATTCGTTCGGCAACTCGCTCAAGAGCGCGCTGCGGCAGGATCCCGACGTCGTTCTCATCGGCGAGATGCGCGACCTCGAGACCATCGAGTCGGCGCTGCGCATCGCGGAGACGGGCCACTTGACGTTCGGCACGCTCCACACGAACTCCGCCGCGCAGACCATCAACCGTATCGTCGACGTGTTCCCGGCCCACCAGCAGCCGCAGATCCGCGCGCAGCTGTCGTTCGTGCTCGAAGGCATCCTCTGCCAGACGCTGCTGCCGAAAGCCAACGGCAAAGGGCGCGCGATGGCGATGGAGATCCTCGTTCCGAACCCCGCCATCCGCAATCTCATCCGCGAGGACAAGGTCCACCAGATCTACTCGATGATGCAGACCGGACAGGCGAAATACGGAATGCAGACTTTCAACCAGTCGTTGGCGACGCTGTACTTTAAAAAGGCGATCACGCTGCAGACGGCGCTCTCGCGCT
Organism: Thermoanaerobaculia bacterium; assembly: GCA_036387295.1. GTDB lineage: Bacteria > Acidobacteriota > Thermoanaerobaculia > Gp7-AA8 > Gp7-AA8 > QHVT01. Next base: position 5,282 of record DASVUA010000889.1, read on the forward strand.
CGTCGAACCCCGACGAGCTGCAGGAGATGATCTCTCGCGGCGCCGGGCAGTTGCCGCAGGCGACGCCGGCCGGTGCGCCAATGCGGCGTCCGGCGTAAAGTAGTGGAGCGGCGGGCCTGCCCCGCCGTTCGTGCAGGGGCGGAAGACCACGGAGGAACAGATGCCGACATTTGAGTGGAAGGGCACCGCAAGAAACGGCCAGACGCAGACCGGCGTCCTGGTTGCCGACTCCAAAGACGCGGTCATCAACGTGATGCGGCGTCAGCAGATCGTCGTCACCGCGGTCAAGGAAAAGGGGAAAGAGATCGCGCTGCCGAAGTTCGGCGGCGGTGTTCCGGCGCAGTCGATCGCCATCTTCACCCGCCAGTTCTCCGTCATGATCGACGCCGGTCTGCCGCTCGTGCAGTGCCTCGAGATCCTCGGCTCACAGCAGGACCACAAGGTCTTCAAGCGCACGCTGATCCAGATCCGCCAGGACGTCGAGTCGGGCTCCAATCTCGCCGACGCGATGCGCAAGCATCCGAAAGTCTTCAACGACCTCTACACCAACATGGTCGCGGCCGGCGAAGCGGGCGGTATTCTCGACACCATCCTTCAGCGCCTCGCGACCTACATCGAAAAGTCGGTCAAGCTGAACGGACAGGTGAAGTCGGCCATGATCTATCCGGTCGCGGTCATCTCGATCGCCGCGATCGTCGTCGCCGTCATTCTCTGGAAGGTCATCCCGGTCTTCGCGGCGCTCTTCTCCTCGCTCGGAGCCGAGCTGCCGCTGCCGACGCGCGTCGTCATCGCGCTGTCGAACTTCATCGCCGACTACTGGTGGCTCATCATCATGGTCATCGTCGCCGGCATCTACTCGATCCGCCGCTATCACGAGACCTACAAAGGGAAGCGCGTGCTCGACGGCTTCCTCCTCCGCGTTCCGGTTCTCGGCATGCTGCTCCGCAAGATCGCCGTGGCCCGTTTCTGCCGCACGCTCTCGACGCTCACCGCGTCGGGTGTTCCGATCCTCGACGGCCTCTCCATCACCGCGCGCACGGCCGGCAACTCGATCGTCGAAGACGCGATCATGGCCACGCGCAAGTCAGTCGAAGAAGGCAAGACCATCAGCGAGCCGCTCGGCGATACCGAAGTCTTCCCGCCGATGGTCGTGCAGATGATCGCGGTCGGCGAGCAGACCGGTGCGCTCGACACGATGCTCTCGAAGATCGCCGACTTTTACGAAGAAGAAGTCGACACCGCGGTCGCGGGCCTCATGAAGCTGCTCGAGCCGGTGCTCATCGCGTTCCTCGGCGTCGCCATCGGCGGCATCGTCATCGCGATGTACATGCCGATGTTCTCGCTCATCTCGCAGGTCGGCTAAGACCAGGTTCAAGGGCAGGCGTTCGCGCCTGCCCTTCATGCCGCGATGGCAAACATGTCGTCAGACGTCCGGATGCTCATCGCCGTCCGGGTGGTCGTCGTCACGACGCTGCTGCTCGCCGCGCTGATCATTCAGTACACCGCGCGCGCAATCCTCCCGCTCAACTACCTCTACACCACGGCAGGCGTCACCTACGTCCTGACGCTTCTCTACATCGTTCTCGGGCACACCATCGCCTCGCGCAAGGTGAACCTGATGCTCCAGACGGGCGGCGATCTGCTCGTCGAGACGCTGCTCGTTTACTTCACCGGCGGCCTCGACTCGCCGTTCTCGTTTCTCTACCTCGTTTCGATCATCACCGCGTCGATGCTGCTCTACCGCCGCGGCGGTCTGCTCGCCGCGTCGGCGGCCGCGATTCTGTACGGCGTTCTAGTCGATCTCATGTACTACGACATCCTGCCGATGCCGGAGCAGGCGCTCTTTCTCCCCATCGCCTGGACCTCGTCGCGCCTGTACTACAACATGGCCGCGAACTTTTCGGGGTTCTACGCGACCGCGCTCCTGACGTCGTATCTGTCGGAACAGTTGCAGCGCACATCGCTCGAGCTCGACGCGAACCGGCAGAATCTCGCGGAGCTCCGCGCCCTGAATCAGAACGTCGTCGAGTCGATCCCGTCGGGCCTCATCACCGTGTCGTCCTTCGGCACCGCGTCGTTTGTGAATCCAGCCGGCGCGAACATCCTGCAGACCGACCCTTCGATGATCCTCGGGCGCCACATCACCGAGCTCGGATTCTTCACCTACGAAGAGTGGAACACGGCGCGCGAAGAGCTCGGCCGCGGGCACGTCGTGCGCCGCGAAATCGACGAGGTCGAAGTGGGCGGCGCACGACACAGCATCGGCTTCGCCGTCAGCCCTCTCAGCTCGCTCGACGGAAAAGCGATCGGCTACACGCTCATCTTTCAGGACCTCACGGACATGAAAAAGCTCGAGGCCGAGCTGCGGCTGAAAGACCGCATGGCCGCGGTGGGCGAGCTCTCCGCCGGCATCGCGCACGAGATCCGGAATCCGCTCGCCGCAATCGCCGGCTCGGTGCAGGTGCTGAAAGCCTCGAAGTCGCTCACCGCGCAGGAACAGCGGCTGATGTCGATCGTGCTGAAAGAATCGGAGCGGCTCAATAAATCGATCTCCGACTTTCTGCGCTTCGTCCGTCCGCAGGAAAAGCGCGCGGCCGAATTCGATGTGGCGGCGAGCCTTTCCGAAACGCTCGATCTGCTGCAGAACTCTCCCGAACTGCGCCCCGACCATGAGCTCCGCCGCGAGATCGCGCCGCCGTCGTTTCACCTCGTCGGCGACGCCGATCAGATCCGCCAGGTGTTCTGGAACATCGCCCGCAACGCGGTGCAGGCGATGCCGCACGGCGGCATCCTCAACGTGCACACGATGGTCGCCGCCGACGCGTACCACATCATCTTCAGCGACAGCGGCCGCGGCATGTCGGAGAAAGATCTGCAGCGCCTTTTCCAGCCGTTCCGCACCAATTTCCCCTCCGGCACCGGCCTCGGCATGGCCATCTCCTACCGCATCGTGCAGGAGCATGGAGGGAAGATCGACGTCACATCGCACGAGGGGGAAGGAACGTCGATCACCGTATCGCTGCCTCTGGCACAGCAGCCGGTCGCGCGCGACGCGCAGGATCTCCGCTCATCGCGCGACGCGGCTGCCCGCTAGCGCCGTCAAACACGATTGCGCCGCAGGATAGACTGAACAAGCGTGACCGAAGACCGCATCCTTTCCTCAGAGCCTGTCGACGACGACCTGCAGACCGAGCTCTCGCTCCGTCCGAAACTGCTGCGCGAGTACATCGGGCAGCAGAAGGTGAAGGCGAATCTCGAAATCTCGCTTTCGGCCGCGCGCAAGCGCAACGAAGCGCTCGATCACGTGCTCCTCTTCGGCCCTCCCGGCCTCGGCAAGACGACGCTCGCGAACATCGTCGCCAACGAGATGAACGCGAGCCTCCGCACCACCTCCGGCCCCGCGCTCGAAAAGCCGGGTGATCTCGTCGGCATCGTCACGAACCTGCAGGCGGGCGAGGTGCTGTTCATCGACGAGATCCATCGCATGCCGGCGACGGTCGAGGAAATCCTCTACTCCGCGATGGAAGACTTTCACGTCGACCTCGTCATCGGGCAAGGCCCTGCCGCGCGCACGATGAAGTTCGAATTGCCGCGGTTCACGCTCATCGGCGCAACCACTCGCGCGGGGCTGCTCACCGCGCCGCTGCGCGCCCGTTTCGGCATCGTGCACCGGCTCGATTTCTACGACGTCGATTCGCTCACGATCATCGTCAGCCGCTCGTCCGACATTCTCGGCATCCCGATCGGCCGCGAGGCAGCGATCGAGATCGCGCGCCGTTCGCGCGGCACTCCCCGTATCGCCAACCGCCTGCTGCGCCGCGTGCGCGATTTCGCGGAAGTGCGCCACGAGGGAAGCATCGACGTCGCCATCGCACGCGAAGCGCTCGGCATGCTCGAGGTCGACGACTACGGCCTCGACGAAATCGATCGCAAGATCCTGACGACCGTGATCGAACGTTTCGGCGGCGGCCCGGTCGGCTTGAACGCGCTCGCCTCGTCGATCGGCGAAGACCGCGGCACGATCGAAGATCTGTACGAGCCGTACCTCATTCAGATCGGCTTTCTGCAGCGGACGCCGCGCGGCCGCGTCGCCAGCCGCACCGCGTACGAGCATCTGAAGTATCCGATCAGCGCCGCCCGCAATCAGCGCGACCTGTTCTGATCTTCGCTCTCCACCCGGTCAGTCCCTTCGGAAATGCGCGCCGATCGAGCGCGGATTGCGGATCGCCGCATTGGCGACGATCGACGCCATCTGCTGACCGTGGAACAGTTCGACGATCGACTTGCTGATGCGCGACTCGTGGTAGTACTTCGTGAGGCGATTGCCGAGGTGCTGGATGTCGGCACTCGCGCGCTTGAGGCGCTCGTAGGTGCGCACGATGCCGACGTAGTTCCACATCGTGTGCTGGATGGTCGTCCAGTCCTGCAGGATGAGCGCGGGATCTTCGAGATACTCGTCGCCCGGCGGACGCCAGTCGGGCACCGTCGAGACGATCGCATCGGGGAACGCACCGGTTCCCGGCGGCAGCGACGAAAACGCCCGCTGCACCGACGGTGACGCACTCGACGCGCCGGTCGTCAGCCTCTCTTTGATCGACTGCGCCGCGTAATAGCCCCAGGTCAGCCCTTCGAGCAGCGACGTCGACGCGAGCCGGTTCGCGCCATGCAGGCCGGAGCACGACGTCTCGCCGATCGCATACAGCCGGCTGAGCGTCGTCTCGCCGTAATTGTTCACCAGCACGCCGCCGCAGAAATAGTGCGCCGCCGGCACGACCGGAATCGGATCGCGCTCGATGTCGATCCCCATCGCCGCGCACGCGGTGCGGATGTTCGGGAACCTCTCCGCGATCGGCTGATGCCCGTTGTAGAAATTCGCCAGGTCGAGATAGACGAACTCCTCTTTGTTGCGCGTCATCTCCTCGACGATCGCGCGCGCCACGATGTCGCGCGGCGCGAGGTCTTTCAGCTCCGGCGAGTAGCGTTCCATGAAGTATTCGCCGCGCTGATTGCGCAGCCTCGCGCCCTCGCCGCGCAATGCCTCGGAGATGAGAAAGTGGTTCGCTTTCTTGTCCGCCAGCGCGGTCGGATGGAACTGCACGTACTCCGCGTTCATGATCCGCGCGCCGGCGCGGCTCGCCATCACCACGCCGTCGCCGAGCGAATTGCGCGTGTTCGTCGTGTGCAGATAGATCTGCCCCAGCCCGCCGGTGGCGAGCACGGTGTAATCGGCGAAGACCGTGTAGACCTCGTTCGTCTTGTTGTCGAGGAGATACGCGCCGACGCACTCATTCGTGAGCCGGTACCGCACCTGGATGTCGGTGGGATGGTGATGCGTCGAGAGCAGATCGATGGCCGTGATGTCGGTGGCGAGCGTGATGTTCGGCTCGGCCTTCACGCGGTTGAGCAGCGACGTTTCGATTGCCCGTCCGGTCGCGTCGCCCGCGTGAATGATGCGCGAGACCGAATGCGCACCTTCCTGCGTCAGGTCGAGCTCACCCTCGTCCGTCGTGGAGAAGGGAACGTGAATTTCGTCGAGCAGCAACTGCTTCACGACGTGCGGCCCTTCTTCGGCGAGAAAGCCGACGGCCGACTGGTGCGAGAT
>DASVUA010000890.1:0-6100 GCA_036387295.1 Thermoanaerobaculia bacterium
TCCCATCCGCGAGGACGAAGTCGAGTACGAGGTCACCCGTTTCAAGGAATCGCTGACCAAAACGCGCGACGACCTTCTCGAGCTCAAGCAGAAAGTCAGCCGCTCGATGGGCGACGAGTACGCGCAGATCTTCGAAGCGCACGCGATGATCGTCGGTGACGCCTCGTTCGCCGACAAAGTCGTGCAGAAGATCGAAGACGAGCAGGTGAACGCCGAATGGGCTCTGGCCGAGGTGCAGGAAGAACTGCAGGCGCGCTTCAACAGCTTCGACGACGACTACCTGCGTGAGCGCGTGGCCGACATCAAAGACGTCGCCGAGCGCGTGCTCATCAACCTCCAGGGGATCGCGCATCACGATCTCTCCGAGATCAAGCACGACGTCATCATCATCGCCGACGACCTCACGCCGTCCGACACGATCCACTTCAACCGCAGGCCGATCGTCGGCTTCGCCACCGAAGTCGGCGGCCGCACGTCGCACACCTCGATCATTGCGAAATCGCTCTTCATGCCGGCCGTCATCGGCGTGCCGCGCCTCTCGAAAATCGTCGACAACAACGAGCTCGTGATCGTCGACGGCTACGAAGGAACGATCGTCATCAACCCGACGCCGGCGATGGTGCAGGAGTACGTCAGCCGCGTCTCTCGCCACGAGGAAGCCGAGCAGAAGCTGCTCGAAAACCGGACCCTCGCCGCGATCACGAAAGACCATCACAAGATCTCGCTGCAGGCCAACATCGAGCTGGTCGAAGAGCTCGACGACGCCATCAAGTACGGCGCGGAAGGCATCGGTCTCTATCGCAGCGAGTTCCTCTACATCTCGACTTCCCCCGACCTGCCGACCGAAGAAGAGCACTACAACGTTTATCGCCGCCTGGCAGAAGCGACCGCCCCCAACTGGTGCATCATCCGGACGTTCGACCTCGGCGGAAAGAAGCTCGCCCGCGAGATCATGGGCTCGAAGGAAGACAATCCCGTCCTCGGCCTGCGCGCGCTGCGCCTCTGCATGCAGCACCGCGACATGTTCAAAACGCAGTTGCGCGCGCTCCTGCGCGCCTCGGCGTACGGCAAGATCAAGATCATGTTCCCGCTCGTCTCCGGCGTGCAGGAGCTCCGGCAGGTCAAGACGCTCGTGCGCGAAGTGCGGCTCGAGCTCGACGCGGAAGGCATCCCGCACAACAAAGACCTCCAGATCGGCATCATGATCGAAGTGCCCTCGGCCGCCGTCATCGCCGACCTGCTCGCGACCGAAGCCGACTTTTTCGCCATCGGCACGAACGACCTCATTCAGTACTCGCTCGCCATCGATCGCGGCAACGAAAACGTCAGCTACCTCTACGAACCGCTGCACCCGGCGATCCTGCGTCTCGTCAAGGGCGTCATCGACGCCGGCAAGCGGGCAGGGATCCCGGTCGAAATGTGCGGCGAAATGGCATCCGACCCGATCTTCGCGATCGTGCTGCTCGGCCTCGGGCTCGAGATCTTTTCGATGAACCCGTCGTCGATTCCGGTGATCAAAAACGTGATCCGCTCGGTTCGTTATCGCGATTGCAGGCGGATTGCAGAGATTGCACTGCAGAAGAAAACCGCGCAGGAAATCGAAGAGTTCGTGATCGAAAGCGTCGCGATGCGATTCCCCGACGGACTGGTGAGCCCGACCATATGACCGACCACGAAAAAATGTTCAATTACCACGAGATCCGCCACGTCCCGAAACCGTGGGGCTATGAGCTGATCTTCGCGCATACCGACCGTTATGTCGGGAAGATTCTGCACATCAATCAGGGCGAGTCGCTGAGCCTCCAGTATCACGAAATGAAAGAGGAGACGCTCTACGTTGTCGACGGCGAACTGAAGCTGACGATCGAGCACGACGGCGATCGCCGCGAAGTGCCGCTCCGCAAAGGCGAGGCGTTTCACATCCCTCCGCGCCTGATTCACCGGATGTATGCGGTCGCCGACACCGACGTCGCGGAAGTCTCCACGCCGGAACTGCAGGACGTCGTCCGTCTCGAAGACCGCTACGGCCGCGCATGAAATCTCTCGCCCTCGCGCTATCGATCGCAGCCTGTGCAGCGGCACCGGCCGCGGGCAACGAGCCCGCGCCTGCCGCGAATCCCGCGATGGCGCGGGCGGGCGTCGTCGAAACCGCAAAAGCCGCCAAGGCCGGACGCCGCAAGAGCACGTCGAAAGTGCTGACCAACGCGGACGTGAAAAAGTCGAAAGGGAAGATCGGCCAGACGAGCGCCATCGCCCCGATCGACGCGCCGCCTGAAGAGAGTCTGGTCGAGAAGCAGCAGGCGATGCGGAAAGCGCGCAGCGAGCACGACGTCCGCTTCACCGCCGCGGTCGCGAACGTCAAGCAGCTCGAGCGCGAAGTGGCCGCACTCGAACAGCAGTATTACGAAGAGAACGATCTCGATCATCGCGACCGCGTGCTCGTGAAACGCTTCGACGAAGCGAAGAAGAAGCTCGACGCGGCGCGGGAAGAGCTCGCGAAACTCAATCCCTGATCCGAACCCGATGGCTAAAACCTATTACATCGAAACGTGGGGCTGCCAGATGAACGAGCTCGACAGCCAGCGCATGTCGGGCCATCTGAAGCTCCGCGGGTACAAGCGCGTCGAGAAGGACAGTGAGGCGGATCTGATCCTGCTCAATACCTGTTCGATCCGCGACAAATCCGAGCAGAAAGTCTTCTCACACCTCGGCCGCCTGCGTGAGATGAAAGAGCAGCGCGATCTGAAGATCGGCGTCTGCGGCTGCGTGGCGCAGCAGGAAGGGGAGGCCATCCTCGCCCGCGCCCCCTGGGTCGATTTCGTCATGGGTCCGGGCAACGTCGGCTATCTCGACGACGTGCTCGAGAACGGCAAGCGCGTCGCGCTCGAGTTTCACGACGACCGCAATTACGACTACACCAACATCGATCGCACCTCCGCCACCAAAGCGTGGATCACGATCATCGAAGGCTGCAACAAGAACTGCACGTTCTGCATCGTCCCCACCACACGCGGCCGTGAAGTCTCGCGCCCGTTCGACCAGGTGCTGGACGAAGTGCGTGCAGCCGTGGCCAGCGGCCGCGTCGAAATCGAGCTGCTCGGTCAGACCGTCAACGCGTATCGCTGCCCGCAGAGCGGCCGCGATTTCGGCGCGCTGCTCGACGCGGTTGCGCGAATCGAAGGCGTGGTGCGTCTGCGCTTCATGACCTCGCACCCGGCCGAAGTCAGCGACTCGATGATCGCGGCCATGCGCGAGCACACCAAGATCTCGCGCTTCATGCACCTCCCGGTGCAGTCGGGCTCATCGCGCGTGCTGCGCCGGATGAAGCGGCTGTACACGCGCGAGAAATACCTCGAGACGATCGCACGCATTCGCGAAGCAGTTCCCGAAGTGCATTTCTCGACCGACATCATCGTCGGCTTTCCGGGCGAGACGGACGAGGACTTTGAAGAGACGATGAGTCTCATCGAGGAAGTGCGTTACGGCTCGCTGTTCGCCTTCAAGTACTCGCCGCGCCCCGGCACGCCGGCGCTCAAGATCGGCCAGACGTACGACGACGCCGTCGCGACAGTGCGGCTGCAGCGGCTGTTCGACCTTCACGAACGTCACAAGCGCGAGCGGCTGGAGTCGTACCGCGGCCGCGTGCTCCCGGTGCTGGTCGAAGGACCGAGCGCCAAAAATCCGGAGATGCTTTCCGGACGGACCGACGACTACTGGGTCGTCAACTTTCTCGGCGATCCCGCCACGCCGCTCGGGAGTATTCTTCCGGTGCGCATCGATTCAGCGCAGCACCATACGTTGCGAGGGGAGGCTGTCGCATGAACATCAGCGATCTCGTACCGATGTCGATCAAAGGGCTGATGCTCGACCCAGTGTCGAACTCGCCGATCGTCGTCCTCAAAGACGACGACGAGAAGTTTTTTCTCCCGATCTGGGTCGGTATCTTCGAAGCAAACGCCATTGCACTGCAGCTCGAGAACATCACCACGCCGCGCCCCATGACGCACGACCTGCTGCGCAATCTCATCGCGCAGCTCGACGCGCGCGTCACGCGAGTCGTCATCAACGACCTTCGAGACGCGACGTTCTTCGCGCAGATCCGCCTCCTCATCAAGAACGGCACCGGCGGTGACCGGATGCTCGAAATCGACGCGCGCCCCAGCGACGCCATCGCCCTCGCGCTGCGCACCGAAGCTCCGATCTACGTCGCCCAGAGCGTCCTCGAACAAGCCCAGACCATCACACCGGAAGGGGCGGAAGAGGCGCAGGACAAGTCGAAAGACTGGTTCGAAAATCTGTCGACGGAAGATCTCGGCAAGTACAAGATGTGAGGCCGCTTAGGAAGCCGTGGAGCGGCGGGCTTTAGCCCGCCGACTGTCGATCAAGCGCCGGCGGGCTAAAGCCTGCCGCTCCACTGTGCACGACAATTTAGGACTCCGCGACACCTCATCCAAGCGTCTCCCGCGCCTCGAGCGCCTAAGCGCCTGAGCGCCTCGTTTCTACAGTAGAATCGCCCCGGTTCAATGATCATTACCGTCGCCAATCAAAAAGGTGGCGTGGGTAAAACCACGACCACGATCAATCTCGCTGCGGCCCTGGCGAACAAGGGTCACAAGACGCTGCTGATCGACCTCGATCCGCAGGCGAATTCCACGATGAGCTACGTCGATGCGCGCCAGATCAAGCGCTCGATGTTCGACGTGCTCGTCAGTGAAGAGATGGAGCTGTCCGAGGTGATCGTGCCGACGCCGGTCGCCAATCTCTTCGTCGCCCCGTCCAAAATCTCGCTCGCCAAACTCGAGTCGAAGCTCATCGGGGACATGGACGGTCCGTTCCGGCTCAAAGACCGGATGAAGGAAACGGCAACCGACTTCGACTACATCTTCATCGACACGCCGCCCACGCTCGGCATGATCACGGTCAACGCGCTCGTCGCCTCGACGCACGTGCTCGTCCCGATCCAGTCGTCGTACTTTGCGCTCGAAGGAACGGACGACCTTCTCGAAACGATCGAAAAGATCAAAGCGCGTCCGAACCCGAATCTGCAGCTCCTCGGCGTCGTCATCACCATGCACGACAAGCGGACGACGCTCTCCAAAGACATTCACGAAGCGATCGGCAACGTCTTCGGCGACCGCGTCTTCAACACCGTCATCACGAAATCGATCCGGCTCGAAGAGAGTCCCGCCTACAAAGAATCGATCTTCACCTTCGCGCCGCGGTCGAGCGGGGCGATGGAGTACTACTCGCTATCGGAGGAATTGCTGGCGCGCGTCTAGCGCCGCAGATTGCAATGGCCAAACGAGGACTTCCCGAGCGCAGCGTCATGCGCGCCGACTCCCATTACGTCGACGAGCTGACCCGCCGCTCCGGCCGCCACATCGGTTCGATGCTGCCTCTCGAGCTGATCGAACCGAACTCCGATCAGCCGCGGACGCAGCTCGGCAACATCGAAGAGCTCGCCGCGAGCGTCCGTGAAAAAGGGGTCCTCGAACCGATCCTGGTCCGGCAGATGGGGCCGAACCGCTACCAGATCATCTCCGGCGAACGCCGTTACCGCGCCGCGACCATGGCCGGCCTCGACGAGATCCCGGCCATCGAGCTCGACGTCGACGACAAGGAACAGCTCGAGATCGCGCTGATCGAGAACATCCAGCGCAAGGATCTGACGGCGTTCGAAGAAGCGGACGGCTTCGCTGTGCTGCAGCAGAAGTTCGGTTACACGCACGAGAAGATCGCTCAGGTGATCGGGAAGTCGCGCACGACCATCACTGAAACGCTGATGATCAACGACATCCCGCCACGGATCCGCGCCATGTGCCACGAGGCGTCGATCCAGAGCAAGAGCGTCCTCGTCCAGGTCGCGCGCGCCGGCTCCGAAGAATCGATGGAAGAGGTCGTCCGCGCGTTCGCCGCCGGCGAGCTGTCGCGCGAACAGCTCCGCAAACAGACCGCCGCGACCGCCGAACCGAAAAAGGCCGGCCGTCCGAAAAACTACGTCTTCGAGCTCAAAGACAAAGCGCTCCCGTTCAGCCTGAATCTCGCGTTCAAGAAGCCAAACGTGGAAAAGAGCGAAGTCATCGACGCCGTACGCGAGCTG
>DASVUA010000891.1:0-2888 GCA_036387295.1 Thermoanaerobaculia bacterium
CGGTAGAGCGGCTTGTGGTTCGCGTCGTATACGAGGATTTCGACGGGCTCGTTCATGGGTACGGGATGTTCCATGCCGAATTTGTCGCCCTTTAGCTTTTCAGCTTCGACGTGCAGCGTTACGCGGTATGCGCCTTGACCGTCGGGCTTCACGTCGATGCGTTGCGCGCTCAGCTCCCAGAAGGTGATTTCTTCGAACAGATCCTTCAACAGCGTCTGCATTGGGGCGGGGGTGACGGCGCGCAGTTCCGCGTAGAAGTCGAGCGACGTTGGGTATGGCGTGCGTCCCGGCGGAAACTTTGACAGGAGAGTGCGGAGCGTGCGGTTCACGTTCTGGACGCCGACGCGCTCGCGCAGGGCGTACATTGCGAAAGGGCCGCGGCGATAGGCGTCGACCTGATCGATGGCGCGAAGCAGCGGCACGGTGCGCGGCTGGTTCGGTTGCAGGTAATCGGCACGCATCATGTCGAGCAGCCGCTGCAGATGATCGCGTCCGAGCGTTTCTTCGATCACGAGCATCGCGCTGTACCAGGCAAGGCTCTCCGCCAGGAACGGCGCGCCTTCGACAACGGCGGGCGTGAGCTGGTGGCCCCACCATTGATGACCCATCTCGTGCGCCACGACCGCAAAGACGAAGTCGATGTTGCGCGCATCGTCCTGGGGGCGCAAGAGCGAGAAGCCTTCGGCGTACGTCATCATGCTGCTGTGCGCAGTCATCCCTCCCACCGATGCGGGGCTGGGGAATTCCGCGAGCCTGACGTGCTGGTAGCGGTATGGACCGAACGCTTTCGTGTTGTGCTCGAGCGAGGCCTGGACGCCGCGCACCATCCGGTCGAGATTGGCTGTATGCGCGGGATCGTGAAAGATCTCGATTTCTACAGGCGGGTGTGAGCCTGTCGCAGGGCGCCACTGTGCCCGATGTACGGCGTAATTCGCCGATCCGAGGGTCCAGGCATTGCTGATCGGCGCCTCGGTCACATAGTGCACGTACTGGCGGCCGTTTTCAGCCCACATGCGGCGCGTCTTCCCGGGCGCCACACCGATCTGCCCGGCGTCTGTACCGATGGTCGTCTCGAGTTGGATCGTCTCGTATCCCCGCTGCTCGTTTCCGACGGCGCGATCGCCGAGCCGCGGATAGGGGGAGCGTTCGCGCAGGCCGTACCGTTTGCGGAGACCAGGATTGTCGAGCTCGCGAGGAGACGGATAGCCGACTACCGGCAGCCAATGCACGCCGTCGCGCGGCCTGTGCGTCATGAACGAGCCGTTGCGGACCACGGGCGGGTTCTGGTTCTGGAAGAGGCGGGTCTCGAGCTCGACGCCGAAACGCATCTCCAGTGACTCGCCCGGCTCCAGCGCCCGATCGAGCGCGTAGATGCGGTAGTCGAGACCATCGTCAATGGTAAGGCGCGAGGCACGATCGAAGGAAACGGTGGTCGTGTCCACGTCGCTCGAGGTGGCGACCTGGATCGTGCCGATTTTCTCGCTAGTGAGATTCTCGAAGCGGTATGTGCCGCGAATCGTCGCCGCGCGGCGTTGCGGATAGAACTCGACCTCGAGTTTCGTCGCGGTGAGGATTGGCTGGGGGAGCGAAGCGTACCGGCCGTAACGGCGCTCGAGCTCGGCGCGGCGCTGCTCGTGCTTCGCAGTCGTCGTGTATTCATGACGAATGTGGGTGTTGTAGAAGATGAAGCCACCGGCGCCTGCAATGATTGCGAACGCAGTGGCGCCGGCGATCGTGGCGAGTGGTGTGAAGCGCCGGCGGGCAAGCCCAAATCTCTGCCGCGGATCGCGCTCCTCCCCGCGAATCCAGAAGAGGTAGGTGGTTAGGGCAAACAGCAGCGCCCAGCCGCCATAGTAGAGCGTGAACCAGAGCCGCGCTTCAGTGGCCGGGCCGAAGCCGGAGATTTCGGAGTGCATCCACGGCGGCACGCTGCCGTACAGCAGCAGATTGTCCTCCACGCCGAGGCTGCGAATGAGGTCGCGAGCGAAGGGGGTGAGCACAATCAGCACATTCGCGACGTACTTTTGATTGATCAGTACGTGGATGAGCATCGCCAATGCGACCGTCAGCAGATACTCGGGCAGCAGCAATCCATAGAGAATCTGGAGGTAAAGCGCGAGATCGTATCGGCCGGCCCCGTACATCGTCTGCACTGCCAGTCCCGCGAACAGGAAGATCGTCAGCGCTGCTGCCAGCATCGTTGCGAGCGCCGCGAATTTGCCTGTGACTGAGATCCAGTCCGGCACTGGTGTCACTCCGGACAATGCGTGAATGCGCGCGGCGCGATCGCGCCACACGAGCTCTCCCGCCGACAGCGCGATGAGCAACGTGATGAGGATCGAGACGTCGCCGATGAGAAACTCGGTCAGGCGCGCGGCCGATAGCCGGCTCGGGACGCCCATCTCGTTGGTGGCCAGCTGCGGCGCCTGCAGGACGAAGAGCAATGCGAGCAGCGGCACGATCGACCATGCGCGGCTCGTGTGCAGCTCGCGGAACGACCGCATGGTGATCGCGCGCAGTTGCCGTAATCGCGTCGAAGCGTCGAACCGGCGTCGCGCGACCGGGACCGCGGCGGGTGCGACGTTCGAGGAACTGTCGCTCGGCTGCTGTGGTTTCGACTGCAGCGTTGTTGCGCCCCGGCCGGCGGCCTGATGTGCGAATCGGAAGCGCGCGTAGACGGCGGCCATGACCGCCGTCGCGATTCCGAGCCAGACGAGGCGGCTCGTGAGGAGCGTCTGATCGAGAACCAGGACAAACGTGTTCTTCTGGAGCGGAGTGAGCGACGGCATCAGCGCGGCGAGGCTCGTGTAGCCGAGCGGGTCGAACAGCGAGGCCGCGCCGGCGCCGAGCCGCGGCGTCAGCAGCTTTCCGGCAATCATCGCGGTAAA
>DASVUA010000892.1:0-1961 GCA_036387295.1 Thermoanaerobaculia bacterium
CCTCGGATGCCTCGACACGCCGACCGAAGGGCGGTACTGGCTGGACGGCGAAGACGTCGCGTCGATGAGCGGCAAACAGCTCGCGCGCGTCCGCAATCAGAAGCTCGGCTTCGTGTTCCAGACGTTCAACCTCCTCCCGCGCGCCACGATCTGGAAAAACGTCGAGCTGCCGCTGCTCTACGCCGGCGTCAGCAGCGATGAGCGACGCGAGCGCGCGCTTGCGGCACTGGAGCGCGTCGGCCTCGCCAATCGCGCCAAGCATCGTCCGAGCGAGCTCTCCGGCGGGCAGCGCCAGCGCGTCGCGATTGCACGCGCGCTGGTCAATCAGCCCTCGCTCATCCTCGCCGACGAGCCGACCGGAAACCTCGACCAGAAGACCGGCAGCGACATCATCACTCTCTTCGACGAAGTCGCGGCCGCCGGCCAGACCATCGTCCTCGTCACGCACGATCCCGCCATCGCGGCACGCACGCAGCGGCGCATCCGGATCGTCGACGGTCTCGTCGCGAACAGCGAAGCGGAGTAACCCATGATCCTGCTCGAATCGATCATCGACGGCGTCCGCGACATCAAGGATCACCTCGGACGCACGCTGCTGCAGCTCTTCGGGATCATCCTCGGGACCGGGTCGATCATCGCGACCTTCTCGCTCTCGGTCGCCGGCAAAGAAGCGTCGATGAAGTTCTACCGCGTCAGCGGCGGCATCGAGCGGATCTTCGTCGGCAACAAACAAACGGGCAAAGTGACGCTCGACGCAAAAGCGCTCGCCTCGGCCGGCCTCACGTACAAAGACGCCGTCGCGCTGCGCGCCGATGCGAAAGAGATCGACCTCGTTTCGCCCGCGTCGGAAACGGGGATGACCGTCCGATACGGCGCGATCGAAAAGAACCGCCAGGTCATGGGTGTGACGCCGGCGTATTCGCCGATGAGCTTCTTCCGCGTCGAGCGGGGACGCTTCATCACCGATCTCGATCTGCAGAGCGCGGCGCGCGTCGTCGTTCTCGGCACCGCGCGCGCCGAGGAGTTCTTCGGCGGCGACAACCCGGTCGGGAAAACGATCAACATCGACGGCGCCGGCTATCTCGTGGTCGGCGTGATGGAAGAAAAATACTTCAGCTTCGACCAGAGACGGAACGCGCTGCGCTGGATGAACCGCCTGATGTTCGTGCCACTCACCACCATGATGACGCGCAAAGGCGAGCCGCTCGAACATGGGCGCATCTCCTTCATGCACGTCCGGATGAAAGACGTGAAGCGGCACAAAGAAGCCGTGGCGGAGATCGAGCGCATTCTGCTGCGCGAGCACGGCGTCAAAGATTTCGAAGTCTTCTCGCGCGTCGCGAACCTGGCGCGCAACGAGAGCGAGAACAAAATGTACGACGTGACCTTCATGGTCTGCGGCGTCATCTCGCTGCTCGTCGGCGGCATCGTGATCATGAACATCCAGCTCGCCTCGTTCAACGAGCGCGTGCGCGAGATCGGCACACGCAAAGCGGTCGGCGCCACGCCCGCGCAGATCTTTTTTCAGATGCTGACCGAATCGGTGCTCGTCTCCGTGTTCGGCGGGTTTCTCGGGATTTTCGCTGGCAAATTCTTCACCCAGGGCATCTCGATGCTCACGCGCAACCCGGCCATCATCACCCCCGGCGTCATCATGAACGCGCTCGTCTTCGCCGCCGGCACAGGCCTCCTGTTCGGCATGTACCCGGCCATTCGAGCGAGCCGGCTGAATCCGATCGAGGCGTTGAGAACTGAATGAGGGCGTTGGGCGTCAGGCATTTGGGGTTTTGCGCCTGATTGCAGTCTGAGCCTCACGCGACACACCGCATACGCCCGACGCCCAAAGCCAAACCTCAGCAAAGCGAGCACGCAAACATGAACATCTCCGAATCCGTCCGCACCTCGTACGAAGAAGTGAAAGGGCATCCGTTGCGATCGCTCTTCACGCTCATCGGCGTCAT
>DASVUA010000893.1:0-2398 GCA_036387295.1 Thermoanaerobaculia bacterium
CTTCCAGGATCTCGTCGAGGTTGTCGATCGCCTGCGGCTTCTCGAGTTTCGAGATCACCTGCACATCGCTGCCGCCCGCTTCGTGCAACAGCTCGCGAAGATCGACGATGTCGCTCTTGCGGCGAATGAACGAGGCGGCGATGTAATCGAGCCCCTGCTCCACCGCGAACTTTACGTCTTTGCGGTCTTTCTCGGTGATGGCCGGAATCGTCAGTTCGGAATCGGGAAAGTTCATCCCCTTCTTCGAGGAGATCGGCCCGCCGTGGATGACGCGCGTCGTGACCCGCGTGTCGTCGACCGAGGTGACGACGAGCTCGACCAGGCCATCGTTGATCAGGATGCGCTGGCCGATTCCGACTTCGCGCGGCAGCGGCGTGAACGGCGTCGAGACTTCACGCTCGTTGCCGATGCGCTGCTCGGTCGAGAGCACGAACTGCTTTCCCTGTTCGAGGTGATGCACGCCGTCGACTTCGCCGATGCGCAGCTTCGGACCTTGGATGTCGCCGACGATCGGCACGTACCGTCCGAGCTCGGTCGCCACGTCGCGGATGGTGTGAATCACCCGCAGATGGTCTTCATGTTTTCCGTGGGAGAAGTTGAGCCGAAACGAATCGACGCCGGAGGTCAGCAGCCGATGGATCATCTCCTCGCTGCCGCTCGCCGGTCCGATCGTCGCCAGAATTTTCGTACGCCGCATCGCCGCCGAGTCTATCAGTGCGGCGTGCGCCCTATGACGGAGTTACGGTGCGCGCTCAGCGCGCGGCGAGCACCGGCTGCAACGTTCGTCCGACCACCCGCGCGATCGCTTCGCATTCGCGCACGACCTGCGCGAACGCATCCGGCAGCAGCGCCTGCGGTCCGTCGCTGAGCGCCTCTTCCGGCTTGTGGTGCACTTCGATGAGCACGCCGTCTGCGCCGCAGGCGATCGACGCACGCGACATCGGGGCGACTTTGTTGCGCTTGCCGGTGCCGTGGCTCGGGTCGACGAGGATCGGGAGGTGGCTGATGCGTTTGATGGCGGGGACGACCGAGAGGTCGAGCGTGTTGCGCGTGTGATCGGCGAATGTCCGCACGCCGCGCTCACAAAGAATGACGTTGTAGTTCCCCTCGGACATCACGTACTCGGCCGACAGCAGCAGCTCTTCGAGCGTCGCCGACATGCCGCGCTTCAGCAGCACCGGCTTGCGCGCGCGTCCCGCGCTTTTGAGGAGCGAAAAGTTCTGCATGTTCCGCGCGCCGATCTGGATGCAGTCGGCGTACTGATCGACGAGCTGCAGCGATTCGTGATCGACCGCTTCGGTGACGACCGGAATGTCGAACTCCTCGCGCACGCGGGCCAGGATCTCCAGCGCCTGCTCGCCGAGGCCCTGGAACGAATAGGGAGACGTGCGCGGCTTGTACGCGCCGCCGCGGAACAGCTGCCCGCCGGCGCGCTTGATCTGCTCGGCGATGGTGCGCGTCTGGTCGAGCGACTCGACCGCGCAGGGGCCGCCGATCACCACGATGCCGTTGCCGCCGACGTCGACGCCGCCGACGTTGATCACCGAATCGTCGGGACGCACTTCGCGGCTCACCAGCTTGTATGCCTGCGAAACCGCGATCACTTCTTTCACGCCGGGAAAATTCTCGAGGACCGAAGGATCCGCTTTACCGCTGCTGCCGGTAATGCCGATCGCGGTGCGGGAGGCGCCGGGAATGGGATGCGCTCGAAAACCGAGCCGCTCGATATGACGTACGACGGCTTCGATCTGCTCGGGCCGCGCGGCGGCCTCCATCACGATGAGCATTGCAAAAATTCTCCTGGGTCACGGACGACTCGTCGCAGCCTCACAACGGAATCGATCCGAAGACGGGCGGCGTTGACCGGTCCGTCAGTATAATCGACCGCCCGAGCGGCTGATTCCGGAGACCCTCATGAAGAAAACACTGACGATTCTCGCCTGCACGTTCCTTCTCGCCGCGCCTGCATTCGCGCGCTACATCGTGGTGCTCAAGAACGGGACGCGCTACACCGCCAAAGAGAAGTGGACCGTGAAGAACGGAAAGGCGCTCGTCCTCCTCGAGAACGGACAGTCGCTGCAGCTCGATCCGGCCCTCATCGACGTACCAAAGTCCGAGCAGCTCACGAAGATCGGCCTCGCCAGCGCGAACGTGATCGATCTCAACGCGGAAACGCGCAAGCCGGAGAACACCTCCACGCAGCCTTCCCTCGGATCGCAAATCAAGCTGCGCCGCAATGCGCCGCAGCCGCAGGAAGAGACTCCCGCGCCGAAGCCGAGCACCGCGGCCATCGCTCCCGGTGCAGGGACGATGTCGGCGCAGGTGATCGACAAGTTTCAGCGCGCGTACGAGAACCTCGGCATCTTCGAGCACAAGGTGGAATCGAACGGCGCCCGCG
>DASVUA010000894.1:0-2265 GCA_036387295.1 Thermoanaerobaculia bacterium
TCAGCAGCCGAAACATGACGCGATTATAAAAAGTACGCATTAGCGAGGACGATTGTGGTGCAGTTCCCGGTGCACAGTGTGTTCCGCGTTGACCGGCTATCATGCGAGCGTGACCGTACCGCCATACTTGAACATCGAACAGGCGCGACAGGCAATTGCCGCGTTGCGCGTTCAGCCATGCCGGATGTCGCATGAGCGCGTGATGTTCAGCGGCGGCGCGCCCGTCCGGCGCACTGGCGGTGGCGAGCAGGTCTTCGTCCGAGCCGGTTTGTGTTCGTGGGACGAACGTCTGACGCAACTCGCCTGTGCTCACACCACCGCGCGATATCGCCTGGCGGAGCTCGTCGACGCGCTCGAACAACTCCGGCTGCTCGACCCCGATGACGCGGCAGCGACACGCGTGCGGGTGAGCGAGCTCGCTGACGCGATCCACGCCGCCGACTGGGCAAAGAGCGACCTCGAAACGCGGTATGCGGCGGCGTCCGACGCGCGCGAGGAGGAGAGCCGTGCCGCGATCCGGCAGAAAATTCTCGAGCTCGAGGAGGAACACTCGAGAGTATGCAAAGAGCTGGAGGAGATCGTCCTCCGCCTCCGCCATATCATCGGTTCTGCATGAGGAGCATGCGCCGGCTCCCGCCAATCGGTTGCGCTAACCACCGCTTCAGCGATTCGTCTGACCCTGCAGCGTGTCTGAGGTGAGCAACGAATGAGCGAGTTTCGAACGAATGATGCTGCGCCTTCCGTCACCTTCTCGATGGCGCGTGTCTGCCTCATTGCGCTGCTGTCGCTCGTCTGCGCGTGCGCACATTCGCGCGCGTTGCCGGCCGCGGCGCGCGATACGCTGCGCAATATGCCGTTCGAGCTCACACAAAGCCGCATCTACGTCGACGCGTTCGTCAATGGACAGGGGCCGTTTCGATTCATGGTCGACACAGGTGCGGACGGTGTCGGCAGGGTCGACGTGCGCGTCGTCGAACAATTGGGGCTGCAGGTCGTCGGCTCGGCGATGAACTCGGATAATGTCAATGCCGCGTCTGTGCAGGTGGTGCGCGTCGATGAGTTGAGAATCGGCGGCCTGGTGCGGCGTGCGGTGGAAGTCCTCAGTCGCGACTACAACACGCGTCTCGCGGCGGGCGCGAAGCCGTTGATGGGAATCATCGGACGCGAGTTCTTTACCGATCCCGCGGTGACGTTCGATTACGTGCGCGCAGCACTTTCCGTTTCGGCCGAGCATCTGCGGCCCGATTCGCCTGACGTCGTGTCGTATGAGCAGCCATTCGAGCTCCCATTGAAGATCGGACAGCACGACGGCGTCGGGCATCTGGACACCGGTTCGACGTTGGACATGCATTTCCCGCTGGCGTGGGCGACAAAACTCGGCATCCGTGACGCGCTCCAGCCGGCGGGAGAGGGGAGGCGCGCGAATACTGTGTTCCAGTTGTTCTCCGCAAAGCTTCCGGTGCCCGTGGTGCTTGCGGCCAATCGAGTGGACGACGTCGACGCGCGGTTCTCCGAATCGGCGACGCGCATTCATATCGGCGGTCGCTTCCTTCATCGCAACAATTGCGTCGTCACGATCGATCAGCAACGAAAACTGGTCCGCGTCCGCTGTGGGCGCGGCGACAATGCCGGGCCTTTGAACGAGTAGCGCTGCGGGCATCGAGGAAGCTTCAATCCTCGTTACGCACGTTCCGCATTTTCTCGAGCCGCTCGCGCATGGCAGTCTCCGCGCCGACCGATTTCGGCTCGTAAAAGCGGCGTCCCGCCAGCGCCTCGGGCAGGCACTCCATTGCGGCGGTCTGTTCTTCGAAATCGTGCGCGTATTGATACCCGCGGCCATAGCCGAGGTCCTTCATCAGGCGCGTGGGAGCATTTCTGATGTGGTGCGGGACAGGCGGATTATCGCCTTGACGCACTTCGCGAACCGCTTCTCCATAGCCGACGTATGCCGCATTCGATTTCGGCGACGCGGCGAGGTAGGTGACGAGCTGCGCGAGCGGCACTCCGGCTTCCGGCATGCCGAGAAAATGCACCGTCTGCTGCACGGCAATGGCGAAGACCAGCGCTTGGGGGTCGGCATTGCCGATGTCCTCGGAGGCAGCGCGCACCAGGCGGCGTGCGATGTACATCGGATCTTCGCCACCTTCCAGCATCCGGACCAGCCAGTAAACCGCGGCATCGGCGTCGCTGTTGCGGATCGATTTGTGGAGCGCCGAGATGATGTTGTAGTGCTCCTCGCCCGACTTGTCGTACATCAGCGAGCGG
>DASVUA010000895.1:0-3686 GCA_036387295.1 Thermoanaerobaculia bacterium
CACGCTGCTGACGTTCGTGATGGCGCCGCTCGTTTTCGTGATGCTCGGCGCGTCGCTCATCGCCTGCGCCTTTGCCCCTGCGCTCGAGGCGATCCGGTGGCTGCACTTCGCCTGCACGAAGCTCAACGCGTTCGGGTTCTCCGGCTACTTTGCGTCGCCGCCAGCCGGCGTGCTCGTCGCATGTGCGTTCGCGTCGCTCCTCGCG
This sequence comes from Thermoanaerobaculia bacterium, assembly GCA_036387295.1. Classification (GTDB taxonomy): domain Bacteria; phylum Acidobacteriota; class Thermoanaerobaculia; order Gp7-AA8; family Gp7-AA8; genus QHVT01. The sequence goes on from DASVUA010000895.1 coordinate 206, forward strand.
CTCGCGTTGCTGCGCGCTCGTGGACGCGCGATCGCGCTTGCATTCGTGCTGCTCGTGCCGACCGGCGCCGCCGTCCGACGAAGCGCGTCGCAGCGCGCGGCGCCCGATCCGCGCGTGACGTTCTTCGACGTGGGGCAGGGCGATGCGATTGCGCTGCGCTCCGGCGAAGCGACGCTGCTGATCGACGGCGGCCGCGATCTTCGTCTCCTGCCGCTGCTGGCCGATCGCGGGATTCGGCGCATCGATACGGTCGTGCTGACCCACGCGCATCCCGATCACTGCGCATCGCTGCCGGCGGTGATCGAGAACTTCGACGTTGGCCGCGTGCTCGTCACTTCACGCAAGTTTCGCGGCGATTGCGCGACGCGCATTCTCGCGGCGTGCAGCCGTTCCGCGACGCCGATTCGCGCGGTGCGCGATGGCGAAATGCTGCAACTCGGCACATTCGCGCTGCGCGTGCATCTCGCCGATCTCGCTTTTCGCCGCGCTCCGGAGAACAACGCGTCGGTCATCCTGCACGCCACCGCGGATGGCCGCCGCTTTCTCCTGACAGGCGATGCGGAGCAAGAAGCGGAGCTCGCGTTGGCCGATCGCGACCTGCGCGCCGATGTGCTGAAGGTCGCACATCACGGCAGCCGCACGTCGACCTCGCAGGCCTTGCTCGACCAGGTCGCGCCGCGCCGCGCGGTGATCTCGTGTGGCCGGCAGAACCTGTTCGGACACCCGCACCCGGAGGTGCTGGACGCGATCGAGGAGCGGGCGATCCGCGTCTGGCGCACCGATCGAGACGGCTCGGTCGACGTGGAGGTGCGGCAAGGGCGGCTGTACGCGCGAGCAGGAAGGGACTAGCATGTACGCCAATCGTCATGTCCACCACCCTGCTGCGACTCGGACTCTGGACGCTGATTCTCGTCCTCGGGCTGTACGTCCTCGCCACCACGTACGAAGAGCAGTCGTGGGCCGAGCTGATCCCGATGCCGATGCTCCAGCAGGCGCTCGTCGTGGCGGTCGCGCTGCTCGCGATCGGCATGGTCGCCCGGATGTTCGACAAAGGGGTGAAGGTCGTGACGAAGAACCGCTGCCGCACCTGCCGCACCCCCATCGCACCGGGTGCACTCTTCTGCCGCGAGCACCTCCGCTCGATCGTGCAAGCCGAGGAAGAGAAGACGCACATGACCCGGCTGCGGCGTTGAGCGCCAGTTGTCAGTTGTCGGTTGTCGGTTCTCGCCGCGCACGATCGCAAGAGCCTGAGCCTGCGGACGACCGACAACCGACAACCGACAGCAACCCGTCACCTCTCATCGTCATCGCCGGCCCCACCGGCTCCGGCAAATCCGAGCTCGCGTTGCGGCTCGCGCAGCAGCTCGGCGGCGAGATCGTCAATTACGACTCGGTGCAGATCTACCGCGGGTTCGACATCGGAAGCGCCAAACCGCCGCGCGAGCAGCGGGCGCTCGTTCCGCATCACCTCTTCGACATCGTCGACGCGGACGAAGAATTCAATGCTGCCGATTACGGCCGGCTCGCGCGGCAGACCTGCGCCTCGATCGCGACGCCGATCCTCGCCGGCGGCACCTTCTTCTACCTGCGCGCCCTCCTATCCGGATTGCCGGAGATGCCGGGACGCGACGAGGCGGTGCGCGCGCGCATCAACGCCATCTCGCGCAAGCCGCGCGGCCCCGAACGGCTGCACCGCTGGCTGTGCAGAATCGATCCGATCAGTGGTAGAAAGATCGCTCCCGCGGATCGGCATCGGGTCGAGCGGGCGTTGGAGGTCTGGATCACCAGCGGCAGCCCGATTTCGAACTGGGAGCGCAAGGCGGCGGACGAGCTTCCGTCGATCAAGCTCGCCTTGCGCATCGAGAAGCCGACGCTCGCGCCGATGCTCGATGCGCGGGTCGAGGCGATGTTCCGCGGCGGACTGATCGAAGAAACGCGAGCGCTGCTCGAGCGGTTTCCCGCCACCGCGCGGCCGTTCGGCACGATCGGCTACAGAGAAGCGGTGGCGGTGATCCGCGGCGAAATGCAGGAAGCCGACGCGATCGCCGAGACCCGCCGCCGCACGCGGGCTTACGCAAAACGGCAGATGACCTGGTTGCGCGCGGAGCGGAATGTGCACTGGGTCGACGCAACAAACAGAGACCAGGCATTCGCGGCAGCGCTGCGAATCATCGAGGTAGAACGTTGACCAGAATGAAGACTCTCCTGTTGCTCGCGCTCGTCGCCGCGAGCTGTGCCCCCGCCAACGTGCCGGCACCCGTCCCGACGCCGACCGGCGGCGGCGACCGTTTCCTCGTCGACCCGCGCCTCGGCTACGAAGGGACGATCGCGCCCGAACTCGCCTCGCGATTCGAAACCGCGTGGCGCTGGACGCAAGCGGGCGATGAAGCCGAGGCGGAGCGCCGTCTGTCGGAGATCCTCGCGCGCAATCCCGACTTCGTGCCGGCCACACTCGCCGGCGCGGCGCTGCACCTCCGCGGCGGTCGCAACGACCAGGCGCGTGTGATCGTGAACGAGATGCTGCGCCTCTTCCCGAGGTGGACCGCCGCACGCGTGTACGAAGCGGAGCTCGCCTATCGCGAAAAAGACACCCGCGTCGCGCACGACCTCTATCGCGCCCTCTCCTCCGATCCGAACGCGCCCCCGTTCGTCGCCGAGCGCGCCGACGAGCTGCGCACGGTGCTCTTCAACGAGACGTATGCCGCCGCACAGACGGCGTCGGACGCTGAAGCGGTCCGCCTGCTGCGCGAAGCGCTCGCCGTCAATGCCGGCGCGACCGAAGCGCGCATTCTGCTGGCGCAGAAACTGGTGGCGCAGAAGCAGTTCGACGCCGCACGCACCGAGCTCGATCCGCTCCTCAACACCGCCGCCGACCGCGTCGAAGTGCAGGAAATGCTGGCCGAGATCGAAGTCGGCCGCGGCCGTTACCAGGAAGCAATCGTCCGCTACGACCGCCTCGCGAAACGGACGAACAGCGAGCGTTACGCGCGCCGGCTCGAAGAGATCAAAGTCGAATGGAGCGCGGCAAACATGCCGGCGCACTACCGCACCGCTCTCGCCAGCGCGGCGATCAACCGCGCCGAGCTCGCGACGCTGCTCTACTGGACCGTTCCTTCGGTCCGTTTCGCGCAGAACCTCGCCACGCCTCCCATCGCGATCGACATCCAGAACGTCGCCGGCCGGGAAGAGATCATCCGCGCCATCGCCCTCGGCCTGTTCGAAGTCGATCCGGTCACGCGCCGCGTCTCGCCGTATCGCCAGGTCACCTCGTCCCGCCTGGCCGCGCATCTCGCGCGCGTCCTGCAACTCCGCGGCGCCACGTGTGCGCGCGGCCTGTCGCAGGACCGCGTCCTCGCCGCCTGCAGCGTCACCGTTCCGGCGCCGACGGCAGACGCCGCGATCTCCGGCCGCGAAGCGATCGCCGCTCTGCAACAGGTCGCGAACGCGCTGCAATGAGAGGATTCAGTGGAGCGGGGGGGGG
>DASVUA010000896.1:0-4154 GCA_036387295.1 Thermoanaerobaculia bacterium
TGAACGTTTTCGGGTGATAGTTGTGCTCCTCGGAGAAGAGCCTGGCGAAGTGCTGCGCCAGTACCTTGATGTCGTCGCGGCGCTCGCGCAGCGGCGGCGTGCGCACCGGGATGACGTTCAAGCGATAGAACAGATCCTCGCGAAACCGTCCGTTGCGGATCTCTTCCTCGAGGTTCTTGTTCGTCGCCGCGATGACGCGGACGTCGACCTTCACCACCGTGGCCGACCCGACAGGCTCGACCTCCCCTTCCTGCAGCACGCGAAGCACTTTCGCTTGCGCGCTGAGCGACATGTCGCCGATCTCGTCGAGGAAGATCGTGCCGTCATCAGCGGCCACGAATTTGCCTGGCTGGTCGCGCACGGCGCCGGTGAAGGAGCCCTTCTTGTGTCCGAACAGCTCGGACTCGATCAGCTCGTTGGGACTCGCGGCGCAGTTCACCTGAATGAACGGACGCTCGCTGCGCGCGGAGCGGCGATGGATCTCGCGGGCCACGAGCTCTTTGCCGGTGCCTGATTCGCCGGTGATGAGCACCGTTGCCTTGGTCGGCGCGGCGCGCTCGATGACGCTCTTGAGCTCGAGCATCATCGGCGACTCGCCGACCAGCTGATACTCCTTCTCCTGTTTTCCTTTGAGCTCGGTGTTTTCTTCTTCGAGCGAGCGCTGGCGGACGGCGTTGCGTACGGTCAGCAGCAGTTTGTCGCGATTGAGCGGCTTCTCGAGAAAGTCGAACGCACCGCGCTTGGTGCACTCGACGGCGGTATGCACGTCGCCATGGCCGGAGACCATGACCACGGGCGTATTGATCTTCTGCTCGCGGAGGTTCTCGAGAACTTCGATGCCGTCGAGGATCGGCATCTTGATGTCGAGCAGAATCGCGTCGTACGGCGTCTTGCCGGCCTTGTCGAGGCCGTCCTGCCCCGACCGCGCTTCATCGATCTTGTAGCCCTCGTACTCGAGGGTCATCCGGATCGCTTCCCGGATACCGGTTTCGTCGTCGATGACCAGGATTCGATACGGCATTACGACCTCGCGTTCTGCATGAGTTCGGCCAGGATTGTATGCGCGAGCCTCCGAGGTATCCTCGGGCTCATGATGCAGTTCGATGAAGTGCTGAAGACATTCATCCGTTTCTTCGAACGCGAGTCTGTCGAATACGCGCTTGCGGGCGGCCTCGCTCTCGTCGCGTGGGGTCACGCGCGCTCGACTCACGACGTCGACTTCGTGGTCAACGGCAGCGATGCCGACCGGGTGATCGGCTTCGCCGAATCCGCCGGGTACCGCACGCTGCACGTTTCGCCCGGATATTCGAACCATCGGCACGAGGACGAAGCGTTCGGAAACGTAGACTTCATGGTGTGGCCGTATCGCCGTACACGTACTGACCGGGCCAAAGCGCGAGAGTATTTCGCAAAACATGGCCTGTTGAAGATCTACGATGAGCTCGAACGAACACGTGAATGACGCCTGGGATGTCGACTTCGGACGCGACGTGCCGACGACCGCGGCCGACGTCGAGGCGTTGTGGCAGGCGCGCCAGCTGAGGCCGTTGACCTTCGAGCAGTACGTCGCGTGGGTCACCTCGATCGTCGGGAAGCGACTCCCCCCCTCCCGCGAGACCAACTCCGATTCCGACGAGCCGTTCGAGTTGTAACGCGTTGCGGCGCGCGGGGCCCGCGCTAGAATCGCCGCCTCATGCAAGTCGACATCACACGCGACGCAAAACTGGCGAAGCTCGATCACCTCTTTGTCCTTCTGGCCGAGGGGCGCCTCGACGGCGACTTTCCTGAAGCGGTCGCGAGCGCGATCAAAGAAGCGAACTTTCAGGGACGCGGCGACGAATCGCTGACCGTTCTGGCAAAGCAGCCGCGCAAGATCACGCTCATCGGCCTCGGCAAGCACGAAGCGCTCACCCATCGCGGCATGCGCGGCGCCGTCACGGCCGCGGGACGCATTGCGAAAAAACAGCGCGATGCGAAGATCGCGGTGCTCTTTCCGTACATCCTTCCGCAGATGACGGCCGACCAGACGACGCTCGCCGTGGCCGACGCGCTGGCGCAGAGCGACTACAAGTACGACGCGTACATCACGCCGAAAAAAGACGAGAAGAAGATCGCGATCAGCGGCACGGTCATCGCCCCCGAGGGCGACGCCAAGAAGCTGAACGCGCAGGCGAGAGCGCTCGCCGAAGCGGTGGTCACGGTGCGCGACCTCGCCAACGCGCCGTGCAACGAGATGACCCCGCGCCGTCTCGCTGAGCGGGCGGAAGAAGTCTGCGCCGCCATCGACGTCAAGTGCACGGTCTACGGCAGGCGCGCGATCGAGCAGATGAAGATGGGCGGACTCATCGCCGTCAATCGAGGCTCGGTCGAAGAGCCGCGCTTCGTGGTGATGGAGTACGCGCCGAAGAAAGCGAAGCAGCACGTCGCGCTCGTCGGCAAAGGCATCACCTTCGATTCCGGCGGCATTTCCATCAAACCGGGCGAGCGGATGGAGGAGATGAAGTTCGACATGTGCGGCGCGGCCGCCGTGATCGGCATCATGGAAGCGGCCGCGAAGCTCGCGCTGCCGATCCGGCTCACCGGCATTTTCGCCGCGACCGACAATCTTCCTTCCGGCAGCGCTTACAAGCCGGGCGAGATCATCACGATGATGAACGGCAAGACCGTCGAGATCGTGAATACCGACGCGGAAGGGCGGATGATTCTCGGCGACGCGCTGCATTACGCGTCGCAGCTGAAGCCGGATCACCTCATCGACTACGCGACGCTGACCGGCGCCTGCGTGGTCGCGCTCGGCAGTGAAGCGGCGGGCCTTTTCTCGAACAACGATGAGCTGGCCCGGATGTTGATTGAATCGGGTCAGCGCACCGGTGATCGCGTCTGGAGACTTCCCGCCTGGGACGACTACAAAGAACAGATCCGCAGCGAATGGGCCGACATGAAAAACTCGGGCGGCCGTTGGGGCGGAGCGATCACCGCGGCAGTTTTTCTGAAGGAGTTCGTCGATTGTCCCTCCTGGGCTCACCTCGATATCGCCGGCACGGCTTACGCGGACAGCGAGACAGCGCGCGAGGCGCGCGGCTCGACCGCGGCGGGCGTCCGCGTGACCATCGATTTTCTGCAGTCGCTCTTGCGCTCGTAGCGCTGCTTCTGGTCTCGGCCTGCGGCGGCTCGAAGAAACAGGCGCCCGTCGCTCCGAAGCCGGCGCCGCCTGAAATCGATTTCACCGTCATCGACTCCCCCAGCCTGCAGTTTCTCCCGCGGCATCAGGAGGCGCAGGGCTGGCGGCTGGAAGAAGATCCGATCGTCGTGCCGGGCGACCGCCTGGCGATGTACATGGGGGCGGCGTCCTCCGACTTTACCCGCTACGAGCTGATCGACATCACGGCCGGCAAGTACGCGCCGACGGCCGGTCCCGGCTTCGCGAGCGTCGAGATCTTCCGTTTCCCCGATTTTGTGAAAGCATTCGGCGCGTATTCGATGCGCAAGGAAGCAGCGCGCCGCTTCGTGCCGATCAACAACGAGGCGTACGTGAGCAAGTACGCCGTGCATGTGTGGCGCGGGCCGTTTTACATCCGCGTCACCGGCGGCGCGCAGAACGCGTTCACCGCGCTGACCGGACTCGCGTCCTTCGTCGCGGACCGCATGCCGACCGCGCCGTCGAAACCCGCAGTCTTCAACTTCTTTCCGGTCGATCTGCGCGTGCCGAACAGCGAGCGCTATTCCGCCGATAAAGGTTTCGGCCAGACGCTGCTCGGCAATTCGTTTCAGGCGAGTTTCAACGTGAACGGCGAGATCATGCAGGGGCTGATCATCCCCTCGGCGAACAAGGCCGCGGCCGCGAAGATCCTCGATGCGTACCGCGGCCTTTACGTCCGCAATGGAAAGCTGCTCGATCCGATCGCGAACCTCGGGGAAGACAACTTCACCGGCGAGGACCGCTACCTCGGCCGCGCCGTCGCCTTCCGCCTCGACCGCTTCGTCATCGCGTTCAACGGCTACAAAGAACGGCAGAAACTCGTCGATCTCGCCATCGCCACCGACGCCCGCATCCTCGGCTCGATCCGCAAGCAACTCGTCGCCGCCGACGAAGAGGCGGAAGAAGCCGGCCGCCCGGCGCGCCCGACCAACGACACGCGTCCGCCATGGCAACG
>DASVUA010000897.1:0-2171 GCA_036387295.1 Thermoanaerobaculia bacterium
AGCTCCCCGCGGACGTGCTTGCACGGATGGAGGGCGTCTACGCTTTCCCCGAAATCGGAATGAGCATCACCATCCGCCGCGAAGGAAACCAGCTCACCGGTCGAGCCACCGGACAGGAGTCGTTCCCACTGCACGCCATCAGCAACACGACGTTCTCCCACCCGCCATCCGGCATCCTGATCGAGTTCCGCAAAAGCGGCGGAGACGACGCCTACTCACACCTCGTGCTCTACCAGGGACGCTCGCAGATGCGCTTCCAAAAGGAAGCTCCTGCGCCGCAGTGAGCACACCAACGTCTCCAGAGATTGCCTCAGCGTGGGCGCATCACTCGTGAATCGAACGCGATCCCGCAGCGGACGCTCGTGCCTCAACAACCGTGGTAAACTGCGCGCGCACCATCGGCGGCCTGCAACGGGCCGTATCTCACGGAACCAGCACGTGGTTAGCAGCATCAAGCGGGCGTAGCTCAGTTGGTAGAGTAGGAGCTTCCCAAGCTCTTGGTCGCGGGTTCGAATCCCGTCGCCCGCTCCAGTTCCACGTCTCTCCTCGGAAGTGGCGCTTGCCGGAGGGGAAAGGCCAAGCGCCGCACGCGGTGGTCACCGCGGCCGGAGCAACGTGTCCAAGCCCCGCCCTTACTTTTTGATCGTCATCCGCGGGCCGGCGCTGTCGGCGACGATGCGGGTGATGTGGGCGGTGCTGCTGGTGCGGCTGCGCTTCTGGATGGGAAGGCGCGTGTAGACCTGCGTCGAGAGGATGCTGGCGTGGCCGAGGATTTCCTGCACCTCGCGGATGTCGGTGCCGGAAGAGACGAGCAACGCGGCCATGGTGTGGCGCAGCGAGTGCGGCGTCACGTGGCGCTTGATCTCGGCGAGACGGACGTGCTTTTTGAAGATGTTCTCGATCGAGTAGATCGTGAGGCGCGTTCCCGAGCGGCCGACGAAGAGAGCCGGAGTCGAGAGCGTCCGCTCCGCCCGCAGCTCGATGTACTGGCGCATCGCATCCGTCACATCGGCCGATGCGAGGGTCACGAGGCGGCCGCGCGTCGCACGGCCGGTGATCTGAATCTGATTGCGGTCGAGATCGACGTCGCCGACGTTGAGCGCGACCAGTTCGCCGATGCGGATGCCGGTCGAAAAGAGCAGCTCGAGAATGACGTTGTCGCGGACCGCGCAGAAGTAGCGGTTACGGCTGCCGGCCGATTGATCGCGCGAGGCCGCCAGTTCCGCGACCTGCTCTTTCGGCGCGGCGAGCAGAGCGCGCACTTCGCGCGCGGAGAGCACGGTCGGAACGCGGTTCTCGACCGGCTTCTTGATCTTGAGCTTGCGCGCCGGCGACTCGGAGACGATGCCCTGCTCTTCGAGGAACCGGAAGAAAACCTTCAGCGCGGCGACTTTACGGCGGATCGACGTGTCGCGGTACGGACCGCCACCCAGCTTGTCGAGGTAGGTCTCCAGATCATCCGGCGTGATCTCCACCGGCGAGGTATCGCACACGTGAATGTGAAACTGTGCGAGGTCGGACTGATACGCTCGCAGCGTCCGGTCGGACAAATTTCGAACCGTCTGCCCATGTTCGATGAATTGGGCAATCGCCTGCTGGACGTTCATAGTCATGTCACTCTGTGCCTGAATTGTGGAGCTGGGTGGGCCGGGGTGAAGTCTACGCGGCACTGCACTTTTGTCAAGAAATTATTTGCTAACGGGAATATGCTACAAAAGCATCACCATCTGAGACTTAGGTGAAATCGAGTGAGAGGTTTACGTCTCTTTGTCCGCCCTGTCGAAGCCGCCGATCGCGACGCGCTGAACGCGTTCTTTGCGCAGAATGGCATCCCCGCTGACGCTCCGGCATGCGGTCTGCTCGGGAAGCTCCTCGGCGACATCGTTGCGGTCGTCGCAATCGAGATCACCGGCGACGCATTGCGCGTCGTCGACGTCACGGTCACACGTGAGCTGCGCAGGAAGTGGATCGGCCGCGTCATGTTGCGCGAGGTCGAGCAGCTCGCGGCCAAGATGGACCGCCGCCGCATCGTTGTTGAAGACGCACGAGACGCGCACGAGTTTTTCCGGCGCGTCGGATTTCAGAGTGAGGGTGAGAGATGGGTCAGGGTGATTCCGTAGTTCTGCGTCTCGTCGTACTGATGTTCGCCGCCATTGCGGCCGCATGTTCAC
>DASVUA010000898.1:0-8699 GCA_036387295.1 Thermoanaerobaculia bacterium
GGCCATCGGCAGCGGCAGCTCCTCGGCCGCACCGCCGTCGATGCCGATCGTGTAGAGGCGGTCGTAGGACTGGACGAAGCTGCTGCGCTTCGAGCGGAAAACGATGCGGCCGCCCGGCGTCCAGGTGACGACGCGGTCGGCCTGTGGATGCCAGGTCAGCCGCCGCGGCTCGCCGCCGCCCGACGGCACGAGGTAGACGTCCATGTTGCCTTCGTACTCCGCGCTGAACGCGATCCATTTGCCGTCCGGCGACGTGCGCGGGAGGTATTCGTAGCCGTCGTGGGCCGTGAGCCGCCGCGCATCGCCACCGCTCGACGGCACGCTCCAGAGATCGCCGGCGTAGGTGAACACGAGCCGGTCGCCATAGAGGTCGGGGTAGCGGAGGAGGCGTGTCGTTGCGTCGTTCGCCGCCGCGATGCCGGCGGTGGCAAGAGCGAGGACGAACAGGAGGCGCTGGGTCATGCCGCGACGATAGCAGCGCGCCGGAAGCCGGTCTTGCCCGCGATTGAGGTCGCGTTGCCCGCGATTCAGGTTTCGCGGCGCCGTTCGCGCCGGTAGGCCGCCGGCGTGAGCCCGGTGGCGCGCTTGAAGACGCGCGTGAGATGACTCTGATCGCCGAATCCCGAGGCGAGCGCGATCTCTGCGAGCGGCAAGTCGGAGTGCGCGAGCGCCTGGGCCGCGTGCTCCACTCGGAGGCGGCGCAGGCAATCACCGACCGTTTCGCCGTAGGACTGGCGAAAGGCAGTGGCGATGTAGGCGGGATGGCGGCCGGTCGCTTGCGCCAGATCGGCGAGCGACACCGGTTCGGCGTAGCGGGCGCGTAGCAGGTCGTACGCGCGACGGATGGCGGGGCTCGCCTGCGGCTGACTCAGCAGAACGGCGTTCCGGGCGGCGTGCCCCAGCATCTCGAGCACGATGCCTTCGACGATCAGGTGCGCGGTGTCGTCCTGGTCGTGGATCTCGTGAAGCAGCCGTTCGGTCAGCGAGGCGAGCATGCCGCCCTGCGTCCTGAACGGCTCGCGCAGGCGGGTGCGATTGCCTTCCAGGCGATCGAGCCAGCTCTCCGGAATGTCGACCGTGAGGCAGTGCGAACGGGCGGCGGCAAAGACGTTCGAGTGCTCCTCGCCGGCCGGGCTGAACGTCACCGTGCGCGCGCTGCAGGCGAGCGTGCGCGTCGAGTAACGCTCTTCGTATTGCCCGTCGAGCACGAGGCAGAAACCGGCCAGCGTGTGCGCGTGACGCGGGATCAGCCGGTCGGCGTAGACCAGCTCGCGGAGCTCGAGGCCACGCACGACGGCTTCCGCAACGACGTTTGGCTCGGGCATCCCGACGGTCATTCTAAGCAGAAGGGTCGGCGAAGACCAACGGCCGCTCGGAGGGCGAGCTCATGCGATCGCTGCGGAACGGAGCGGAATCCACCGGCTGTAGTTTCAATACGTTACGCGCTTTCTGCACGCGATTTGCGTGATGAACGACCGGCCTCTTTTTGTGGGACCTTTTCAGATGATTCAGAACTCCAAACCGCCCTTGCACGTTTTTCCGCGCGAATCACGTGCGATTAATTGTTGACAAAAAAATCCTAGTTTTTATGATCGTAGTCTGTCCTGAGGGGTCTGTGATGGGGGAGGAGTCGGTTTATGGCTTTTGAAAAGTGGGAGCCGCAGCCTGAATTTGAACGATTTCCCGCTTCCGCGACGATCGTTCAATCCCGGTTGATTCGCCTGCCATCGCCCGTAGCCAACATGCTCCGACTCCGCGGGAAGACCAGCGCGAACCTGTATTACGACAAGAAGCGCAAGATCATCGGAATCAAGCCGCTCGACAAAAAAGAAGAAGGGGCGGCGAAGATCCGGCAGTCCGACAAGTCGACCTCGCTCCACGTGCCGAGCTTTTTCCGCTCGTACGACATCGAGGTTCCGGGCATCAAGCGCTTCCACTGCTGGTACGACGAGAAGGAACGGATGGCGATGATCGACATCTCGCGTCCGTCGCCGCGCGGCCGGCCGGCCGGCACCTAACGCGACGCTCTCACCGCTCGACACGACACGGATCCAATGAAAAGGCGGCCTTTCGGCCGCCTTTTCGTTTGCTGCTGGAGCGGGTTCGATCAGTGACGCACGCCGCGGAAGCGGGTGGTCGGCGTCTTGACGCTCGGCTGCGACCAGAACGTGAGGATCTGGTTCATCGCCGTGTTGGTGATGCCGCGGTTTCCGGTGAACACCATGTTGTCGATGCCGTTCGGGGCGCCGTCGCCAAAGTAGGCGCCGTTGTTCTGGAAGAGCTGCGTGATCGACGCGAGCGGGATCTCCGAACCGTAGTTGAAGTTGATGGTGCGGATGTATTCATTCGCGAACATCAGGTACCCGAGGTCCGTCAGGTGGAAGAAGTCGAGACCGAAGAAACCGCCGGTGACGGGAGCGCCGGTGACGGTGATCGGGCCGAGCTTCACACCCTGCGGCGAGCTGACGCGGTTGAAGAGACCGTTGATGTCGGCAACCGGGATGTCGCGCGAGGAGGCAGCCTGCTGGATGATCGCGTTGTATTCGGCCACGCGGGCGAAGACGAGCTGGATCTCTTCCTGCGTGATCACGTCGTCCTGCGAGAGCGGCTCACCGACGTGCGGGAGGGCGTTGAACGGCGGGATGTTCTTGAACGCGGCGGGGAGGCCGTAACCCTGCGCGAGCTTCGCGCGCGTCTGCAGCGGGATGAGCGTCGTCGGCGCGATCGGCGTCTGGCCGCCGTGACCGTTGTCGACCATGAAGTAGACGCGGTTGCCGCCGACCATCACCGGCTGACCGGTGGCCGGGTCGACGAGGAACGCAGGCACGAGGCGGAGGTACGGCGGAATGGCGATCGGCAGATTGCCGACCACCATGCCGGCCTGCGGCGCACCCGCGACCAGCGCGGAGAGGAGCGTTTCATAACGGACGCGGAAATCGGCCGCGGAGGTGATGGTGGCCGGATTGCCGCTGAACATCACGCTGAGATAGTCGTTGCCGCCGATCCAGAGCGCGATGAACGTGGGGTGCTGCGCGATCGCCTGCTCCACCGGCGTGCCGAGGCCGCGCAGGATGAAGCGGCCCATCGAGACGGCGGTCGGCTCGCCGGGCGTCTGCGGCTCGGAGCCTTTCAGCGTGAGGAGCGCGCCGACGGTGGCGCCGGGGATGCTGAGATTGTTGTAGGGACGGGCGAAGTTCAGCAGGAGCGGCTGACCCTGACCGGCAGCCGGCGCGATGACCGGCGACGGAACGACGCTGTTGAGCTGCAGCTCGGGGCCGATGCCGGGGTACGAAACGAGCGGCTGCGCGAAGCAGCCCGAGTTCGCCGCCGCGCCGGGCGCGCAGAGCGTGAGACCGACCTGGCGGGCAATGACGGCCGGCCAGCTCCAGACCTGGTGGCGCTCGTTCAGCGAGCCGCCGGTGAAGCCGGCGCCGTAGCTGTCGCCGAGCGCGACGAAGTTCGAAAAGTTCGCCGAGCCACGCGCGGCAAACATCGGAGAAGCAGAGAGAACTGCGATCAGGACTGCCGCTACGGTATTGACGTATCTCTTCATGGGTTGGGTCTCCTTAGAAACGATATCCGGCGTTGATGCTCCAGAGGAGCGCGTCGGTTTCGTACTCGCCGTTGAAGCCTTCTGCGTTCTGTCCGCGGGTGTTGCGGTCTTTGAAGTGGAGCACGAGGACCGAGCCGTCGATCATGAGCGGACCGGCGTGCCAGCCGGCACCGATCGAGGCGCCGATGCGATCGGAGTCCGGCAGCAGCGGGCTGACCGATTCGATCGGCTGCGGGTTCTCGTCATACAGCGCGCCGAAACGGACGTCCCAGTTCGCGGTGGCGTTGTGATTGACGCCGAGGCGGTAGGAGGTCGAGTCCTCCCAGTTCTGCTCGCGGACGAAGCTCGAGGAAGGGGTGGTCTCGAAGTTCACGGCCAGCGCTTCGAAGCGGCTCCAGCCGGTGCGCATCACGTCGAGCTCGACGTCCCAGTTGTCGTTCGGGCTGACCGCGACGCCGACCGTGGCGACCGACGGGAAGGGGAACTTGGTGTTGATGCGCTGGTCGGGCGGAAGCTGTGCGCCGATGACGGCGTCGAACTGCGGGATGCCGGTGAAGATCTGCGAGATCTCGGCTTCGCCTTCGAGGTCGATGTCCATCGCGGCGCGATACGAGGCGCCGAGGCGGATCATGTTGGTCGGCTTGAAGAGGATGCCGGCGTTCCAGCCGATGCTGTCGCCGTAATCGGAGACGAGGCGGGTGTTCGCGACGTCGGAGATGCGGCCGTTGAACGGGTTGAGCGCCATCCGGTTCGCGTTGAGGATGACGCGTGCGCGGCGGTACTCGACGCCGCCGCCGATGGCGATGCGGCCGTCCGCCGTCTGCCAGGCCACGACCGGGTTGACCGAGGTGGTCTTGAGGTCGGCGTCCTTCGAGATGTAGCGGCCGGGGAACGGATCTTCCCAGTCGGTGCGCAGACCGAACGCCGCGAACACGCCGACGCCGAGCGTCAGGTTGTGGCCGATCGGCAGGACCGCGTACATGTTCGGGATGTTGAACGTGTGGCGGTTGTATTCACCGGTGACACCGGCGGTGACTTCGCTGTTCGGGTCGCCGGTGAACTGGTTGTTGAAGTTGATGATCGTCGTACCGGCGAGAACCGACAGGCCATCGCGCTGCTGCGCGATACCGGCCGGGTTGTAAAAGATCGCGCTCGGATCGTCGGCAGTTGCGGCGAACGCACCGGCCATTGCGCTGGCTTTTGCGCCCTGCTCGGGAATGAGAAAGCCCGAGCCGAAGGCAGAGCCGGCCATGAGGCAGGTGAGCGAAATTGCTGCGGTCAATTTAAGGAATCGCAAGGAGACCTCCTAAGTCTATTGTTCTACAGAGAATTACAGCGCCCGGGAAGGCGCGGATCATAGCACCGAATCTTTACCGCTTTTCCTGCAGCAATTCACGCAGAATCTCGTTGGCCAGATCGGCCTTCGCTTTGCCGCGCATCTCTTTCATCAGCTGGCCGACGAGGAAGCCGAAAACCTTCTCGGCCCCTCCGCGATATTGCTCGACCTGTGAGGCATTTTTTTGCAGGACGCGCAACGCGGCTTCGCGAATCGCGGCCGGGTCGCTGACCTGCGAAAGGCCTTTTTTCTCGACGATCGGCTCCGGCTCCTCGCCGGTTGCCGACATCTCTTCGAACACTTCTTTCGCCGCTTTGCCGCCGATCGCGCCGCTGTCGATCAACTGAATCAGGCGCCCGAGCATCTTCGGCGTGACGCGGTACTCGGTGATCTCGATCTTCTGTTCGTTGAGCACGCGCAGCACTTCATTGCGCACCCAGTTCGCCGCGGCGCGTGCGTTCTTCGCATGTTCGACCGTCTCTTCGAAGAACTCCGCGACCGCACGGACGGCGACCAGCACCTCGGCATCGACGAGCGTCATCCCATGCTCGCGCTGATAGCGCTCGATGCGCGCTTCCGGGAGCGGGGGGAGCGACGCCGCGACGCGTGCGATCCACTCGTCGTCCACGCTCAGCGTGATGAGATCGGGCTCGGGGAAATAGCGGTAGTCGTGCGCTTCTTCCTTCGATCGCATGACGCGCGTCTCGCCGGTGGCGGGATCGAAAAGGCGTGTGGCCTGCTCGATGCGGCCGCCGCTTTGGAGGACGCCGATCTGCCGCTCGATCTCGTAGTCGATGGCGGTGCGGAGAA
The DNA here is from genome assembly GCA_036387295.1 of Thermoanaerobaculia bacterium. GTDB lineage: Bacteria > Acidobacteriota > Thermoanaerobaculia > Gp7-AA8 > Gp7-AA8 > QHVT01. The sequence goes on from DASVUA010000898.1 coordinate 5,700, forward strand.
AGCGGAAGGAGTTGAGGTTCTTGATCTCGTTGCGCGTGCCGAGCGGCTCGCCGGGACGCCGCACCGAGACGTTCGCGTCGCAGCGCAGCGACCCTTCTTCCATGTTCCCGTCGCACACCTCGGTGTACATGAGGATCTGGCGGAGACGGGTGAGGTACGCGGATGCCTGTTCGGAGGAAGTGATGTCGGGATGGCTGACGATCTCGATGAGCGGCGCGCCGGCGCGATTGAGATCGACCAGCGATGCGTCGCGCTCGTGCAGCAGCTTGCCGGCATCTTCTTCCATGTGGATGCGCAGGATGCGGACGCCCTGCACGCTGCCGTTCGTGGCGAGCGGCTTGTCGAACTGCGAGATCTGATAGCCCTTGGGGAGATCGGGGTAGAAGTAGTTCTTCCGCGCGAAGACCGATTCGTTCTGCACCTCACAGCCGGTCGCGAGCCCCATCCGGATCGCGAGCTCCACCGCGTGCCGGTTGAGCACCGGCAATGCGCCCGGATAGCCGAGACAGACCGGGCAGACCTGCGTATTCGGCGGCGCGCCGAACGCAGTCGCGCAGCCGCAAAAGATCTTCGTCTTCGTCTGCAGCCGGGCGTGGACTTCTAATCCGATGACCGCTTCGTACATTTTTCGCGGGGATTAGAGCATGGACGCAAGCGGTGATGGTGGAGCGGCGGGCTCTTAGCCCGCCGGCTGTCGATGCTCGGCGGGCTGAGAGCCCGCCGCTCCACTGGAAGACGCGTGTGCCGCTTGTCTTGCAGGCGCTCAACTTCCCATCGGCACCCGACCACCGGTCAACGCTAGAATGCTCTCTCCCATGTTCCGCACGTCGCTGTTTCGTTGGTGGAAGGTCGGGCTGATCGGCCTTTCCGTCGTTCTGTTCGCCGTTGCGGTTGCGCTGCGGCCGGCGGGGGAGCTGCAGACGGCGCTGGTGCTCGCGGCGCTCGTGTTGATCGCGACGTTTCTGCGCATCGATGCTGGCGATGCGTCGGTCGGATTCGAAGCGGCGGTGGTGTTCGGTGCGATCGTCATCTTTCACAGTCCGGCGGTCGCTCTCGTTTCCGTGCTTCTCGGCGTCGGCGCGCATGCGGCTTACGAGGCGTATTCGCGGCGCGCCTGGGAGCTCGATCCGTTCTACAACGCGGCGCAAATGGCGCTGTCGTATTCGATCGTCGGCCTGCTGTACTCCGTCGCGGTCGAAGCCTCGGCGCGCCCGGCGGCGAAGATGGCCGGCTTCACGATGCTGCTGGTCGGCTACATGGCCGTGCATCTGTTGTTCGTCTCGGTGCGCCGCTATTTCGAAGGCGACGCTTCGCCGATCGACTTCCGCCGCATCCTGCTGCTCGAAGGGAAGACGCTCCTCTTCGTGACGCCGGTGGTGGTGATCGAGTCGATGCTGTACGCCACCTGGGGCATCGCCGGCTTCGTCATCGCCTTCATCCCGGTGCTGATCGTCGCCTACTCGATGCGCAACGAATCGGAGGCTTCGCAGCAGAACGTCGAGCTGCTGCGGCGGAATCGCGAGCTGGCGATTCTGACGGAGAGCTCGACGCAGATCCTTTCCGCCGAGACCGATCACGAAACGCTGCGCCGCCTCATGTCGCTGCTCTCGAAGCTGGCGAAGATGAAGGCGTGCGCGGTGGTGACGTGGGAGGCGAATCCCGACGTGGCCGGAACGGTCTACCGCTTCGGCGAGTGCATGCCTACCGATCAGGAAATCATGCGCTGGGTCGATTCGGCCGGCTTCGCGCAGTCGGCGCCGAGCCGCGCGTTCATCTTCCAGAGCGACATGCGCAAGTTCCCGTTGTCGGACGGACGCGCGATGCAGGTGCTGATCGGCCTCCAGACCCCCGAGGTCATTTACGGGATTCTGCTGTTCGAAACGGAAGACCTCTCGATCCTGAAGGCGGGGAGCCTCAACCTCCTCACGCTGCTCGTCAGCCAGACCGCGCTCTCGCTGCAGGATCAATTGCTGCGGCGCGAAATGCGCGAAAAGACGATGCAGCTCGAGAGTCACGCCGCGACGATGTCGACCATTCTCGAGGTCTCGAACTCGCTGATCGGGCAGTTCGAGATCGACGCGGCGCTCACCCGCATCGCGCAGGCGATCCGGAAAGCGCTCGGCTTCGAGAACGTCGTCTTCGCACTGCTCGATCCGCGGCGCGACGAATACGTCCGCCGCGCGCAGGCGGGGCTCGACGACGTGTGGGAAGAGGTGCGCAAGAAGCACGTCTCTTCGGCCGAGATGGCGGCGTTCTTCAATCCCGAGTTTCGCGTCTCGAACTCCTACTTTGTGTCGCACACCGCGTTGCGCAAGACCGAGCACGATTTCTTCGTGCATCCCGAAGATGCCGACGACGGCTTTCTCAAGCCGGACGAATGGCACGAGAACGACCTTCTCCTCGTGCCGCTGATGCGCGCCGGCCAGACCCTCGGGTATCTCTCGGTGCGCGAGCCGCACGATCGCCGCGTTCCGAGCATCGAGAAAGTGCAGACGCTGGAAGTCTTCGCCACGCAAGCCGTCACCGCGCTGCAGTCGGCGCGGCAGTACGAAGAGATCAAGCGCCTCACGTTCATCGACGCGCTGACCCCGGCGTACAACCATCGCTTCTTTCAGGAAGCGCTGGCGAAAGAGATCACCCGTCACGCCCGTACCGGCCACGAGCTCGCGCTGGCGATGATCGATCTCGACAATTTCAAGAAGATCAACGACACGTACGGCCATCCGGTCGGCGACGAGATTCTCAAGGGTCTGGTCGAAGAGCTGATGACGAACGCGCGCGACAGCGATGTCGTGGCGCGTTACGGCGGCGAAGAATTCGCGATCATCTTTCCGGAGACGCCTGCCGATAAAGCGGCGGATGCGGCGAACCGTCTGCGCGAGATCGTCGCGCGGCGCGTGTTCCGTCTCACGCAGGTCGACAAGACGCTGCACATCACGGTGAGCGTCGGCGTCGCGGTCTACCCGCGCGACGGAATGACGAGCGCGGAACTGGTCGCGC
>DASVUA010000899.1:0-2515 GCA_036387295.1 Thermoanaerobaculia bacterium
TCGCAACCGGATAAGATCCGCCTCGTGAAGCACTCCCTTCGACGATACCCGGCCTTGTCGTCGTTCGCGACGACCGGTGGGTGAGCGTGCAAGCTGGGTCAGGATGACCTGCGCTCGATCCTTTCCAAATTACCGTCCACGGCGGCGGCTGGGGATCTGCTCGTCGGCACGACGACGGCCGACGACGCCGCCGTCATTCGCATCACCGGCAACGTGGCGATCGCGCAGACGGTCGACTTTTTCACGCCCATCGTCGACGACCCGTATCTGTTCGGCCAGATCGCGGCGACCAACTCGATCTCCGATATTTACGCGATGGGTGCGACGCCGATCCTCGGCCTCGCCATCGCCGGATTTCCGACCGACAAACTGCCGCTCGAGGTGCTCGAGCAGATCCTGCGCGGTGGCGCCGACAAAGCGGTCGAAGCAGGGTTTCCGGTCGCGGGCGGCCACACGATCATCGACGATGTTCCAAAGTACGGCCTCGTCGTGACCGGTGTGATCGAGGCGGACAAGCTCGTGCGGAACTCCACCGCGCGAGCGGGCGATCTGCTCTATCTCACCAAGCCCGTCGGCAACGGGATTCTCGTCAGCGCGAATCGCGCGAAAGGCTTCTTCCGCAAAGCGCCGCCGCTCGACGAGGCGATCCGCTGGATGACCACCCTCAATCGCGATGCGTCGCGCGCGATGGTTGCCGCCGGCGCGAGTGCCGCGACCGACGTCACCGGCTACGGTCTCATCGGGCATCTGCTCGAGATGTGTGAAGGCGCCGGTGTCGGTGCGCAGCTCGAGATCGGCGCGATCCCCGTGCTGGCCGGCGCGCGCGAGGCGCTCGCGCGTGGCCTCCGCCCCGAGGGGACGATGCGCAACGCGAACAGCTTCAGGGGAAGAGTGCGGTCTTCGGTCGAGGAGAGCGAATTCACGTTGCTCTGCGATGCGCAGACCTCGGGCGGGCTGCTGATCGCGATCGCGCCCGACCGCGCGGCGGCGCTCGAGGCGGCGTTCAACGAAAGCGGTCTGTTCTATGCAAAGGTCGGCAGCGTGAACGCGGACAGCGGTCACATCACGCTGGTTGTGTAAGGAGTGAACCTGATGTCTGACCCGACGAGACCCGACATCCACGAGAACGTGAACACCGTTCCGGCCGAAAACGGCACGACGTGGGTGGAGATCGCGAGCACCGGTGCCGAGGACGAGGCCACGCTGTTGAGCGGCTTTCTCGAAGCAGCCGGCATTTCCGCGCAGGTCGAAAACGTAAAGTTCGCGATGGAGCCGATCACCTTCGGCACGATGGGCGATATCCGCGTCTACGTCCCCGCGGAAGATGAACAGCGCGCGATGGAACTGCTTCGGTCGCGCGACGTACAGGCCGAACAGCTCGATGACGACGGCGAGACGCTCGTGACCGATGACGGTCCGGCCGTGGTCGACGAAATGTCGCAGACGGAGAACGATGACGGAGCAACAAACTCCTGAGCCGCTGAACGAGGAAGGCTACGAGCCCGCCTCGCCAGGAATGCCGCGCTGGGTGCCGGTTCTCATCGGCGTCCTGCTCGTGCTGCTGGCCGCACTCGCCGTCTTCACCGGTCTGCGTTACCGCGACGCGGGCAACACGGCGGAGAACACGGTTCGCCGCGCGCCGACCACCGTGTTCGCGCCGCCCGGAGAGCCGGGTGCCGGCGCGTCGCGCGTCATGCATGGGCAAGGCGGTGACGCTGCGCCCAACGCGAACACGCCCGTCACCGGCGAGGCGCGCGCCGTCATCACCGGCGACGAACGCGGCGTCCAGTCGACCGTGCGCATCTGGGCGCGACGCGGCATGGTGCTCGACGTCACGCCTGCCGACGCGATGGTCTACGTCAACGGCATGCTCATCGGCCACGCAAATCAGTTCGACACGACCGACGAGATTTACGACTTTGCGGAAGCGGGCAGCTACAACGTCCGGATCGTCGCGCCGGGTGGAGCCGAAAAGACGTTCGTCGTCACCGCGGCCGACGACGCGGAGCAGGATGTGGCAAAGATCAGCGCCGAGCTTTGAAGCCGGCATGCGAGCAGCGAACCTTCGTCCGCGCATTCTCTTCTCGACTCGGCGAGCGAATCGACACCCAGACATGACATCATGACGTGAAGCCGCACTGGCGAGGCGCGCCCGCGGCGAGCAGGCGGGCGGCGAGGCACAGGAGTTATCATTGTCGGCTCATGGCACGAGTGCCCCCGGAGAAAAAACGCTCTTGAAACTGGGCCGGTACGAGGTCGTTCGTGAGCTCGGCAAAGGCGCGATGGGGATCGTCTATCTCGCCAAAGATCCGCTCATCGGCCGCCTCGTCGCACTCAAAACCATCCGCACTTCGGCGCACGTCGACGACGACGAAGCGAAGGAGTTTCGCGAGCGCTTCATCCGCGAGGCGCAGGCGGCCGGCATCCTCAATCATCCGTCCATCGTGACGGTGCACGACATCGGTCAGGACGACGAGTCGGGGGTGTCGTTCATCGCCATGGAGTACGTCGAGGG
>DASVUA010000900.1:0-3270 GCA_036387295.1 Thermoanaerobaculia bacterium
TAGGTGTAGCCCTTCTGCTCGCGGATGTTGCTCGTGATGCGCGAGCCGAACGACCCGCCGAGCAGCGCGTTCATCACCGTGATCGGGAGGTAATCGGGACCGGCGGCATCGGCAATCGGCAATCCGATGTGGAGCGTCGACTGCACGGCGCGGGGACGATCGATCAGATAGATTGCGCGGCGTGCGTTCGTCGTCACCGTCGGTCGCGTGGCGGGGTTGCCCGCTTTCCACTCACCGAGCGAACGGCGGATGGCCGCTTCCACGGCCGCCGCGTCGAAATTGCCGACCACATAGACGAAGCTGCGCGCAGCCCCGAAGTTGCGGTCATAGAACGCGCGCGTCTGTGCGAGCGTGTAGCCCTGCAATTGCTGTTCGGTCGGGAACTGCCGGCCATAAGCCGAGTTGCCGAACAGCACCTGCGACATTTTCTCCGCGGCGAGCTGGCCGGGCTGGCTGCGCTGGATCGAAAGGGTCCGCGCGAGGTCCGTTTTGATGCGCGTCAGCTCCGTTTCGGGAAAGCGCGGATTGCGCGCCACGTCGCCGATCAGCGCGACCGCGTCGACGGCCGACTCGGAGAAGACGTCGGTGCCGATGGTCACCTGATTCGCGCCGACGCTCACATCGAGGCTGCCGCCCATCATCGCCACGTCCTGCGCGATCTGTTCGGGCGAGCGGGTGGCCGTTCCCTGTTCGAGCATCGCGCCCGTCACGTCGGCCAGCCACGTTTCGGTCGCCGCTTCATCTACGTTGCCGGTCTGCGTGACGAGACGGATCGTGACCTTCGGCACCTCGCCATACGACACGAGGCGGACCTGCAGTCCGTTGGGAAGCGAGAAGCGTCGGATTTCCGGAATGGCGAAATTGCGCGGCGTGCCGGGCGCAGGCGGCGCCTGCTTCGCGCTCTGCGCGGTCGGCGTCTGCGTCGTGATCGTTGCCGATTGCGCGAACGCGGCCGACGCGGCGAACAGCATCGCAAAAAGTGTGGTCGTTCTCTTCATGGTTGTCTCCGTTCCCGCGTACATCAGCTCTTCGGATTGACGATCAGCACGGTGCGATTCGCCGGACGCAGGTACTCCTGCGCGGTGCGCTGGATCAGTTCCGGCGTCACCTTGGCGAACTGCTCTTCGATGCTGTTGATGCGGTGCGGGTCGTCGTAAAAGAGCGCGAACGACGCGAGCAGGTCGGCGCGGCCGAAGCCGAACAATCCTTCCACTTCGTCGTACAGCGACGAGCGCATTTTCACGCGGGCGCGCTCGATCGTCGCGGCATCCACCGGTTGCGTCTGCAGGCGGGCCACGTTCGCATCGATCGCGCTGAGGATCTGGTCGGCCGTCTTGTCGCGGTCGTGGAACAGCCAGGCGGTATAGAGCGTCGGGCCGTTGATGTTGAACATGTTGCCGAGGCCGTTCATGGCCGAGCTCACCTCACCGGTGAGTCCGCGGGTCTGCACGAGATCCTGATGCAGCCACGAATCGTTTCCGGTGGCGAGGATCTGGTCGATGATGCCCATCGCGTAATACTCCGGCGTGTCGGCCGGAGGCGCGTGCCAGCCGACCGCGAGCGCCGGGCGCGTCGCTTTCTCGTCGACCTTCGTATGACGGCGTTCGGCCGTCTGGCGCGGCTCGGTGATGTCGGCTTTCGGCGGCTGCGGCACCGCGGCAATCGGGCCAAAGTACTGCCGCACCCACTGCAGCGCCTGCGCCGGCTCGAAGTCACCGGTAATTGCGATCACGGCGTTGTTCGGCGCGTAGTACGTCTTGAAGAACGTCCGCGCGTCCTCGAGCGTGGCGGCATCGAGGTCCGACAGATCGCCATAAAAATTGTGCGCGTTGTACCAGTTCGTGTTCGCGTGTTGCGGCAGGTCGAGCCAGGGGAACCCGCCGTACGGCTGATTCAGCACGTTCACGCGCACTTCGTTCTTAACGACTTCCTGCTGGTTTTTCAGGTTGTCCTGCGTGATGGCGAGTCCGCGCATCCGGTCGGCTTCCGCCCAGAGCATCGTTTCGAGCGTATGGGCCGGGACGATCTCGAAGTAGTTCGTGTAATCGAAACGCGTCGAGCCGTTCAATATGCCGCCGTTCGACTGCACGAGGCGGATGAACTCCATCTTGCCGAGGTTTTCCGAGCCTTGGAACATCAAGTGCTCGAACAGATGCGCGAACCCGGTGCGATCGCGCGGCTCGACACGGAATCCGATGCCGTAATAGACGGCAACCGTCACTGTCGGCGCGGTGCGGTCCTGCGAGAGGACCACTTTCAGCCCATTGTCGAGCTTGTGATAGTCGACCGGAATCTGCAGGCGGCGCGCGGGCTTGGTCGTGGCGACCGCTGGTGCAGGGGCGGCTTCGGTGGCTTGCGGGGCGGGGGTGGTGACGGGTGTAGCCGGCGCGGTGGTGGCCGGCGGCGTCGTCGCGCACGCGGCGAGCAAAAGGGCCGCGGGAGCGAGACGGAAAAACGACTTCATGCTGCCTCCTTCAAGACAAATCGTGTGACGGTATCGTAGTAGCGGGATGCGTCCAGCAGTGGGATTTCAGAGTGGCCGGCGTGCGACGTGAACAGCTCTTTCTTCACGCGCAGGCCGTCGTACAGTTTTCGCCCGAGCGCATACGGGATCACTCCATCGCGGGTGCCATGCATGACGAGTACCGGCAGCCCCGCGTCGTTCAGCCAGTCGGTCGTCCGCATGGCGAAGGGAGCCGTCCAGCCGAGCTTGTACAGCGCATTGCCGAGATCCATCAGCGAGGGGAACGAGTTCTCGATGACGACCGCACGTGCCCCTTTGCGCTTCTTCGCCACATACGCGGCATACGGCCCGCCGATCGATTCGCCGTAGAGCACGATCCGCTTCATCCCGAGCTTCTGCACGTAATCGAACGCGGCCAGTGAGTCCTTGTACGCGCCTGCTTCGGTAATGCGCCCTTCGCTCCGGCCGAAGCCGCGGTAGTCGAAGATGAAGACCGAGATGCCGCGCTTCGCGAACTGCTCGCCCATCTCCGCACGGTCGGTGAGATTGCCGGCGTTTCCGTGGAACCACACCAGCACCGGCGCATCGGGCTGTTGCGCGGCGAAGAGCCACGCGTGCAGCTTCACGCCATCGGGCGTCGAGAACGAATGCTCCGACGGCACGACCATGAAGTCGTTCGGATTCCACCGTCCGCGCGGATAAACATCGGGAAAGAACATCCCGGTGCGGCGCAGCAGCCCCGCGAATCCAAAGATCGCGACGCCGAGGACGGTCACGAAGATGAGTAAGCGGAGCATGTTTGGAAA
>DASVUA010000901.1:0-2995 GCA_036387295.1 Thermoanaerobaculia bacterium
AACGCGCCGTCGACGTGCAGCCAGGCAGGAGACTGCGTGCGGTCGGCATACTCGCGCACCGCGTCCGCGATCTCGCGCAGCGGATCGAACGCGCCGGTGTTCACGTTGCCGGCCTGCGCGCAGACAATGGTCGGGCCGCTGAGATTTTCGAGGAGGCGCCGGAGACGATCGGCGCGCATGCGGCCCTGTCCGTCGGTCTCGACGCGCAGCAGCGCGCGAGTGCCGAATCCGAGGTAACGCATCGCCACGTCGATGGTGATGTGCGACTCCGCGGAGGTGATGAGATTGATGTGCGGCGCGCCGTGCAGGCCGTCGGCCTCGACATCCCAGCCGGCGCGGCGGAGCACGCCGTGGCGCGCGGCGGCGAGACCGGTGAAGTTCGCCATCTGGCAGCCGGTCACGAATCCGAGGCTCGCGTCGCGAGGGAGATCGAACAGATCGAGCAGCCACTCGCGCGCGACGTCTTCGACCACCGAGGAGAGCGGCGAAGTGGCGTAGATTCCGGGGTTCTGGTCCCACGCGCTGACCAGCCAGTCGGCCGCCAGCGCCACCGGCAGATTGCCGCCGATGACGAACCCGAAGTAGCGCGGGCCGGGGCAGGCCATGGTTCCCCGCTCCCCTTGCGCCGCCAGTGCGTCGATGACGCCGCCCGGCGCTTCGCCCTCCGGAGAGAGCGGCGTGCGCAGCGCCGCGAGGAGCTCGTCGCGTGTGGCGCGCGCGCCGACGTGGCGCTCCGGCATCGACCGCAGGTACGCGGCCGCATGTTCGTGAGCACGATCGAGAAGCACTTCGTCAAGGATCCGGCGTTCACTCATGGTCGGAAACATAGTGGTACACTCCTAACTCGTCAAGTAGCACAATCTGATTATGACAATCTGGTCACCGCGTCTCGCCGAGACTTCCGAGCCGATCTACACGCGCATCGCCGACGCGCTGGAGCGCGACGTGCGCGGCGGCGTCCTCATGTCCGGCAGCCAGCTTCCCACGCATCGCGAGCTCGCGCGCGAGCTCGGCATCACGCCTGTCACCGTGACCCGCGCCTACGCCGAAGCGGCGCGGCGCGGGCTCGTCGAATCGACGACCGGACGAGGGACGTTCGTCCGCGCCGCACGCCGCGAAGCGGCCGGGTCGCACGAGCTCGATCTTTCCGCGAACTCGATCGTCGTACCGCTCCCTGCCGTCCCCCGCGCTCTTCTCGAACGTGCCGGCGAGACGCTGCTCACCTCCGCGTACGGCAACATCGTCGGCAGCGAGCGCCATCGCGCCGCCGGCGCCGCCTACATCGGCCGCCGCACCGATCCGGCGCGCGTCGTGGTCACCTCCGGAACGCAGCACGCGCTCTTCCTCGCCTTCGCCGCCACTACGCGTCCCGGCGATTCGGTGTTCACCGAGTCCGTCACCTATCACGGCGCGAAATCGATCGCCCAGCTCCTCGGCCTGACGCTCGTACCGCTGCAAATGGACCGCTACGGCATCGTCCCCGACGCCTTCGCGCGCGCCTGCCGCTCGCGCACCTCGCAGGCCCGCGTCCTCTACGCCGTTCCGTCGCTGCACAATCCCACCGGCATCGTCACTCCCGAGAAGCGCCGCCGCGACCTCGCCGCCGTCGCCGAAAAGCACGGCATCACGATCATCGAAGACGACGTCTGCGGCTTCCTACTCGACAAAACACCGCCTCCGCTCGCGGCGTTCGCGCCCGATCGCACGATTTTCGTCACCGGCCTCGGTAAGGCGATCGCCCCCGCGATGCGGGTCGGCTTCCTCACCGCCCCCGACGTGCTGCTCGCCCGCGTGCAACCGGCGCTCGCCGCCACCATCCTTTTCACCTCGCCAATGCTCGCCGAGCTGGCCGCGACCTGGATCGAGGACGGCACCGCCGCCCGCATCGCCGCGCAAAAACGGGAAGAGGTCGCGCTGCGCAATCGCATCGCACGCCGCATCCTCGGCCGCGTGACCGGGGACGTCCGGTCGTCGCATCTCTGGCTCGAGCTGCCGCCGCGCTGGACCGCCGACACGTTCGCGGAAGAAGCGCGGCGAAGGCGCGTGCGCGTCGCGAGCGGCACCGCGTTCGCGGTCGGCAGCGACGTGCCGCGCGCCGTGCGCATCAGCATCGGAGCGCCCGCCACGACCGGCGATCTCGAAGCCGCACTGCAGATCATCGCCGGCATCGGCAGCGAGCGCGTACAGGAGACATTCGTCTGATGATCGAGATCACCTGCGCCCGCGAACGCATCGACGTCGACCTCGTCCACCGGTTTCTCTCGACCGAGTCGTACTGGGCCCGCGGCATCCCGCGCGAGCTCGTGCAACGCGCGATCGATCACTCGCTCCCCTTCAGCGCCTTCGACGGCGACGCCCAGATCGCCTTCGCCCGCGTCATCACGGACTACGCGACGTACGCCTACCTCGCCGACGTCTTCGTCCTCCCCTCCCACCGCGGCCGCGGCATCTCGAAAGCGCTCATGGCCGCCATCACCGACCATCCCGAGCTCCAGTCCCTCCGCCGCTGGAGCCTCGTCACCCGAGACGCCCACGCCCTCTACACCCAATTCGGCTTCACCCCCCTCGACCACCCCGAGCGCCACATGATGAAGACCATCAAAAACCCATATGGCCCCGTCGATGATGATCGCGTGAGCGCGCAAATCAGCACTTAACCGCCTGCCGAGAGCGCGCGCGTCGTGAAGTGAATGCCGCTTTGTCATCCTGAGCCGCGTAGACGGCGAAGGACCTTCCAACATGCAACGGAGAAGGTCCTTCGCCCTCTTCGGGGCTCAGGATGACAAGTGGGGGAACGCGCGTCCATTTCGCGAACGTGTCATTCCGAGCGAAGTCGAGGAATCCCTGCCGAGAGCACGACCATCGTGCATCCGCAGGCGATCCCTCGACTTCGCTTCTAATGACACGCGTGAAACCGCCGGCGGATACTGCACGCTTGCCGCGGCGGTTCTTGTGGAGCGGCGGGCTCTTAGCCCGCCGACCAATGAACACTCCG
>DASVUA010000902.1:0-4285 GCA_036387295.1 Thermoanaerobaculia bacterium
ATCGCACAGGCGTACAACCACATCATCCTGCCGCTCGCGAACGCGCGCGACAAACGGACGCAGGTGCGCTGGGGCGTGCGCGATTTCGAGTACCGCTTCGGCCGCGCGCCCGAGGGGATGTGGCTGCCCGAAACAGCCGTCGACGTCGAGTCGCTCGAAGCGCTCGCGGACGAAGGAATCACCTTCACGATTCTCGAGCCGCATCAGGCGGCGCGCTGCCGCCGGATCGGTGAGACGGAATGGAGCGACGCGCGCGGTTGCCTCGATCCGACAATGCCGTACGTTTGCCCGCTCCCGTCGGGGCGGAGCATCACGATCTTCTTTTACGACGGCCCGATCTCGCGCGCCGTGGCGTTCGAGCAGCTCCTCGCGCGCGGCGAAAATCTCGCCCATCGCCTCGCCGGTGCGTTCAGCGATTCGCGTCCGCATCCGCAACTCGTCAACATCGCCACCGACGGCGAGACGTACGGCCATCATCACGGCCACGGCGAGATGGCGCTCGCCTACGCGCTGCAGCTCATCGAACAGCAAAGCCTCGCGGTGCTGACGAACTACGGCGAGCATCTCGAAAAGAATCCGCCGACGCACGAGGTGGAGATCGTCGAACGGACGGCCTGGAGCTGTTCGCACGGCGTCGAGCGCTGGCGCAGCGACTGCGGCTGCAACACCGGCGCGAGCGCCGGCTGGAATCAGCAGTGGCGCGCGCCTCTTCGCTCCGCGCTCGACTGGCTGCGCGATCAGACCACCGCGATCTTCGAGCGCGAAGGCGCACGCCTGCTGCGCGACCCATGGGCCGCGCGCGAGGAGTACGTCGACGTGATCCTCGACCGCTCGCTCGATACCGTCGTCCGCTTCCTCTCCACGCACGCGCAGAGCGGCGCCGAGGCGACGCCGGTTCTGGAGCTGCTCGAGATGCAGCGGAACTCGATGCTGATGTACACGAGCTGCGGCTGGTTCTTCAGCGACATCTCGGGGATCGAAACCGTGCAGGTGCTGCATTACGCCGCGCGCGTCATTCAGCTCGCCGAGAACGCCGGAAACGTGCAGCTCGAAGCGGAGTTCATGGAGCGCATCAGCGCGGCGCGCAGCAACATCGCAGACCGCGGCACCGCGCGCCAGATCTACGAGCGCGAAGTGATCCCTGCGCGGCTCGACCTCGCGCGCGTCGCGGCGCATTACGCGGTGCTCTCGCTCTTCGAGGATTTCGACAGCGACGCGCGCATCTACTGCTACGAAGTGACGCGCAACGATTTCGAGCTGTACAAAGCAGGACGCGCACGCCTGGCCATCGGGTCGATCGAGGTGCGCTCGGTCATCACGCACGAGACCGCGTCGTTCGAGATCGCGACGCTTCACCTCGGCGAAACGGAACTGACCGGCGGCGTCCGTCCAGCCGGCCATCCCGAGGATTACGACCAGGTGCGGCGCGAGCTCGTCGAGGCGATGGAGCCGGGCGGCATTCCGACCGTCATCCGCCTGCTCGACCTCCATTTCGGCGCGATGCCGATCTCGATTCGATCGCTCTTCCGCGACGAACAGCGCCGCGTGTTGCACGAGCTCGTCCGGACCACCCTCGAAGAAGCGGAATCAGCGTTCCGCCAGCTTCACGAGCGCTACGACCCGATCATGCGCTTCCATACGCGGCTCGGCGTGCCGGTGCCGAAAGTGCTGCAGACGGCGGCCGAGTTCGACCTGAATCTGCAGATCCGGAAGCTGCTCGAAGGTGAGCTCGGTGCGCCGGCGACGATCGAAGCGCGGCTGCGCGAAGCACGCGACCAGGGCGTTGTGCTCGACGAGGCGACGCTGCTCGCGTTCCGCGATGCGGCCGAGCGGGCGGCAGAGTGCTTCCGCGAGCGTCCGGAGGATCTCGACCGGCTGGAGTCGCTCGAAACGATCATCGATCTCCTGGCCGACGCGGGGCTCGAGGTCGACTTGCGCCGCGTGCAAAATCGCTATTACCGGATGCGCAGCACCGTCCGGCCCGTGATGGCCATCGCCGACGGGTGGCGCGAGTGGCTGACCCGCTTCGATGCGCTCGGCGAAAAACTGTCGCTGACGTACGAAGCTCCGGTGCCGGTTTGAGGTAGATTCGCGCCGTGAACATCCCCGCTCCCGCAGTCGCGGCCGTCTCTCGTGCGGCCGGCGTTCTCCTTCATCCGACGTCGCTCCCCGGCAGCTACGGCATCGGCGATCTCGGCGACGACGCGATCGCATTTCTCGATTGGGTGCAGAGCGCGGGGATCAAAATCTGGCAGGTGCTTCCGCTCAATCCCCCGGGCTATGGAGAGTCGCCATACGGCTGCCTGTCGTCGTTTGCGGGCAATCCGCTGCTCATCTCACCACAACGGCTGCTGCAGGAAGGATTGCTCGAGATCGAAGACACGGCCGACATGCCGCGCTTCTCCGATGACCACGTGCAGTTCGCCGCGGTCGCCGCCTACAAGATGGCGCTGCTGCGCACATCGTGGCGCCGTTTTCAGGAGCGCGCGAGCGACGAACAGCGCGAAGCACTGGCCGCGTTCGTTGCGAGCGACGAGCAGCGCGACTGGCTCGGCGACTACACGCTGTACATGACGCTGAAGGATCTGGCGGGCGGCGGTCCGTGGTGGGAATGGGACGCGAAGCTCGTTGCACGCGACGCAAAAACGCTCGCGCGGGCGCGACGCGATCGGGCGGACGATCTCCGCTTCTGGGAGTACGTGCAGTTCCTCTTTTTCCGTCAGTGGACTGCCGTGCGCGAGGCGGCACACGCACGCGGCATTCGCATCATGGGCGACGTGCCGATCTACGTCGCCGGCGACAGCGCCGACGTGTGGGGCAATCGCGAGCTCTTTCAACTCGACGCGCTCGGCAAGCCGACGGTCGTGGCCGGCGTGCCGCCCGATTACTTCAGCGCGACCGGGCAACGCTGGGGCAATCCGCTGTACCGGTGGGACGTGCTGCGCGAGACGGAGTACCGCTGGTGGATTGCACGCGTCCGGACGAATCTCCGTTTCGCCGACGTGATCCGGCTCGATCACTTCCGCGGCTTTGCGGCGTACTGGGAAATCCCGGCCGAGGAGCCGACGGCGGTGCATGGGCGCTGGATTCCCGGCCCCGGAACGGCGCTCTTCGACGCGTTGCGCGAGGATCTCGGCGAGCTCCCGCTGGTCGCGGAAGATCTCGGCTTCATCACCGAAGACGTGCACGAACTGCGTCGCAGCGTCGGGCTTCCCGGGATGAAGATTTTGCAGTTCGCGTTCGCGCAGAATGACAGCCCGCATCTCCCCCATCGCTATGAGCGCGAAACGGTCGCGTACACCGGCACGCACGACAACGACACCGCGCGCGGCTGGTTCGATCGCGCCTCCGACCAGGAGCGCGAGAACGCGCTCACCTACCTCGGCTGCGCGAACGACGACGACATCGCCTGGGGCCTTCTCCGCGCCGCCTTCACCTCCGTCGCCGAGACGGCCATCGTCCCCATTCAGGACGTCCTCTCCCTCGGCTCAGAAGCCCGCATGAACACCCCCGGCGCCGAGCACGGCAACTGGAGCTGGCGCCTCACCCCCGGAGCACTCACCCACGAAAGCGCCCTCCGCCTCCGCCGCCTCGCCGCCCTCACCGGACGGCTGTGAAATGCCGACGATCATCACGCACCCGTTCACCGCGCTTCTCAAGACGTGGTGGCCAAGCGTGCCGAAACGCGCCGTTCCGGCGGGCGTGGTGATGACTGTGCTGCCGGACGCGGATGTCGTCGCGTTCATGTTCGGCATTCCCTATCAGCACATGCTCGGGCACCGCGGCATCACGCATTCGATTGCATTCGCGGTTCTCGTCGCACTGCTCGGCACCGCGATGCTGCGCGTGCCGGCACATCGACGCACGACGTTCACCTTTCTATTCATCTGCGCCATCTCGCACCCGCTGCTCGACGCGCTGACCAACGGCGGTCTCGGCGTCGCGCTATTCGCGCCTTTCCACAACGAGCGCTACTTCTTCCCCTGGACCCCGATCCGCGTCTCCCCTATCGGCGCCGCCTTCTTCACCCCCCGCGGATTCGCGACGCTAATCAGCGAAATGCAATGGGTCTGGCTCCCCGCCGCGATCCTCGCCCTCGCCGGCCGCCACCTCCGCCACGCGAGAAGTGGAGCGGCGGGCTCTTAGCTCGCTGGCAGCGAACGGACGGACGGCGGGCTAAGAGCCCGCCGCTCCACCAGCACGGACGTCGGACGGATGGACGTGCGCGGATCAGGATGACCGGTTCGCCGGCCTCATCTGCAGCGACGCGCTTTCAGCCCGTCGA
>DASVUA010000903.1:0-1609 GCA_036387295.1 Thermoanaerobaculia bacterium
ATGAACTGGATGGCCTGGAACGAGGCGATCGGCTGCCCGAACGCGTGACGCTGTTTCGCGTAATCGCGCGCCGCTTCGTAGGCGCCGCGCGCAATGCCGATCGCCAGCGCGGCGATCGAGATGCGGCCGCCGTCGAGAATCTTCATCGCGTCGATGAAGCCATAGCCGATCTTGCCGAGGATGTTTTCGTCGGGGACGCGGCAGTCTTCCATCACCAGCTCGGCGGTATCGGAGACGCGCATGCCGAGCTTGTTCTCTTTCTTGCCGGGGCGGATGCCTTTGCGGTCCATCTCCACCGCGAAGGCGGTGATGCCGTGCTTCTGGTCGTTGCGATCGGTGACCGCGAGCACGACCGAGATGTCGGCGTAGGTGGCGTTGGTGATGAAGTTCTTGGTTCCGTTGAGCACCCACTCGTTGCCGTCTTTCACGGCCGTGGTGTTCATGCCGGAGGCGTCGGAGCCGGAGCCGGGCTCGGTGAGGCCCCACGCGCCGATCCATTCGCCCGAGGTGAGCTTCGGGAGCCATTTCTTCTTCTGCTCTTCGTTGCCGGCCAGATAGATGTGGCCGGTGCCGAGCGAGTTGTGCGCGGCGACGCTGAGCGCGAAGCCGCTGTCGATGACACCCAGCTCTTCGATGACGTTCGAATAGTCGATGTAGGACAGGCCTGCGCCGCCGTACTCTTCCGGGATGGTGACGCCGAGCATGCCGAGGGCACCGGCGCGCTTGAAGGTATCGACGGGGAAATGCTGCGCCTCGTCCCATTCCATGAGGTGCGGCTTGATCTCGCTCAGGGCGAAATCGCGCACCATCTGCTGGATCTGCAACTGTTCGTCGGTCAGACGGAAGTCCATTGAGAACTCTCCACGTTTGGATTGGCTTAGGGCTGCGGGACAAGGGCGCGTGTGACGCGCCGCGGCTGCCGGTTCCGCTCTTCAGGCCAGGCGGCGCATTCTAGCGCGACGGCAGTAACAGTGCCACTAGCGTTTGACAGCCGGAGCGGCAGCCTCGATAGTACGAGCATGTTCCGGCGTTCCGTCCCTTTCGTGCTCCTCATCCTCGCCTTCCCCACCTTCGGCCTCGCGGCACAGAGCAGCACCACGCCGCGCGCGGCTGCGAAACCGGCGGGATTCCGGGGGGAGTTCCTCACCGATCTCGACGACCTCGAGAGCAAGATCGTCGCGCTCGCGAACGCCACGCCTGCTTCGAAGTTCGCCTGGCGTCCGGCAAAGAATGTCCGCTCGATCAGCGAGGTGTACATGCACATCGCCGGGGGAAATTACTTCCTCTCCTCCTTCCTCGGCGTGGACGCGCCGAAGACCGAGCGCGATCTCGAGAAGAGCGTGAAGAAGAAGGCAGAAGTGATCGCCGAGCTGCGCAAATCGTTCGCACACCTCCGCTCCGCCGCCAAAGGGGTGAACGATCTCGAGGCGACGGTGATGATGTTCGGCAAGCAGACCAGCCACCAGAGCGTGCTCGTGACGATGCTCAACCACCTCCACGAGCACCTCGGCCAATCGATCGCCTACGCGCGCATGAACGGCGTCGTCCCGCCGTGGTCGACCGAGTAAGTCCGTGGACGACGCGAGGTCGATTCAAGTGGAGCGGCGGG
>DASVUA010000904.1:0-5205 GCA_036387295.1 Thermoanaerobaculia bacterium
ATGCGCCGCTTCGCGCTGCCCGTACAATGCGCCGCGCAATGAAACGTGCGGCGCTCACGACGCTCGCGGTGCTCGCCGCGATCTACACCGTCATCACCGTCTGGCGGGAGACCAAGCGCGCCGCGGGGCTCGACTTTTACATCTACTACGTCAACGCGCAGCTCGCGGGACGCGATGACGTCGGCAACATCTACGACGCGGATGTGCAGTCGCGTGTGGGTGAGGAGTATTACGAGCGCGGCCAGCGCAGCGCATCCGATCTGCACCGTTACGACTCCGCGCGGCGCCGGTTCGTCGACAGTGTTTCGAGCCCGTTTCTCTACACCACTCTGCGCTGGGTGAGCCGCGATTACGAGCGCGCATTGACGCAGTACCACGTGCTCGTTTTCATCACGTTCATCGGCGGCTTCGTGCTCATTGCACGGCGCGCGCGGATGTCGTGGGCGGCGCTGCTGTTTCTGTTGTGCGCGATGCTGCTCTGGTACGGCGGGTGGGAAGGCGATCTGCGCGTCGGCAATGTCAATTCCATCCAGCTCGGTGCGCTCGGCGTGGCGCTCGTGTCGCCCCCGCTGCTTGCCGGTGTGGTCACCGGAATGCTGATCGCGTTCAAGCCGAATCTGCTGATCGTTCCGCTGCTGCTCATGGTCTCGCGTCTCGCGACGCGCGATTGGAAACGCCTGCGGCTCGAGCTCCTCGGCAGTGCGATCGGCGTTGCGATTGCCCTCGCCGTCGCGGCCATCAGTTACGGATCGTTCGCGATCTGGTTGCAGTGGGTCGCGCGCGCGAACGAGTTCTACCACCGCCTCCCGACGCGCATGGAGCGCAATGTCACGCCGGCGCTGTCGTTGTTTCACGAATACGGCGCCGGCGCGAGCTACGCGCTCGCCGCGCTGCTGACGCTCGTCGCGATCTTCGCCGTCTGGCGCGCGAAACGGCGCGACGACGTGCTGATCGCCGGCATCGCCATTCTGATCTACCTGCTGTCAGCGACCGTGGTGTGGCTGCACTACATGGTGCTGGTCGTGCCCGTCGCACTCGCGCTCATGCGCAATCGCGTGACCGCCGTCATCGCACTGCTCGCGCTCGCCGCGATCGCCGAGGAGCCGTATCAGTTGCTCTGGCGCAAACAGGTCTACCCGAACGACGCCTACTTCATCGGCCCCGCGCTCGTCGCGCTCTTCCTTTGCGCAATCTGGATGGCCGGATCGCGGATGGAGGATTCGACGCGGTTGACGATGAAGAGTGACGAGCCGAAGTCGGCAGCTCAATCCTGAATCTTCGCCCATCCGCCGGTGGCCGCCGACGTGCGCGCGGCGTCGAGCACGCGTTGTTGCATGAGGCCATCGACGAACGTTGCGGCAGGAGCGAGCGCGTTGCGGTCGCCGTCGTCGAGCGCGGCCTTCAGCGCGTGGCCGAGGTGGAGGGTGCCGGTGCCGAATGCTCCGCCGGGTGAGTTGCCGGGGCGGTCCTGCAGCGCGCCACCGGCGAGCGTCGTGAACGGCTGACGGCCAGTCGAAATCAGCACTTCCTCACCGATGAAGCGCAGCGCACCGCGTTCGCAGTGCATCGTCATCATCGACGTCTCATCGGGACCGGTCGAGACGACGCTGAACGTCATCATCGCCATCGCGCCGCTGTGCGTGCGCAGGCTGACGGACGCGAGGTCGTCGGACGTGACGGCATGTGTGCCGCCGTCGTACGGACGCTCCTCGATGGTCGTGCGCATCATCGCCAGCGCAGCTTCGAATTCGACGCCGAAGTAGCGCAGCGCGTCGACAAAGTGCGATCCGACCGCGCCCCAGATGCCGCCGCCGCGGTTTGCGTCGCTCCACCAGTTCCATTCGCGCGTCCTATCGCCGCGTGCGGGACTCGAGTACCGCACCTCGGCGTACCGGAACTCGCCGAGCTCCGCCACGCGCGTCCGCGCTTCGCGCCACGAGGGGAGGAAGCGAAGCTCGTGATCGATCAAGGTCAGCCGATCGCCGTGACGCTCGGCCGCGGCGACGAGCTCTTCCGCCTCGTATGCATCGCGCGCTGTCGGTTTCTCGAGCAGCACGTGCTTCCCGGCCTCGAGTGCAGCGAGCGCCATCTCGCGATGCTCCGACGGCGGCGTCACGATCGACACGAGCTCGACCTCAGGTGAGGCGACCAGCTCGCGCCAATCGGCATACGGGCGCACGTCCAGCTCGCTCGCCGTCTGGCGGGTCCGCTCCGGGCGGTGTCCAGCGATCGCGACCACGTGGAGACCTGCTTCACGAAAGGTCGGCACCTGCACGCGCGCACCCCAGCCGGTCCCGACAATGCCGATCTTTGCCATGCGATCTCCTCCATTGGCAGCTCGTTTGAACTAATAACTTCCTCGTGAGCCGCAAACCCGATCTTATCGTCCCGATCCGCGATCGGCGGCAGCGAAAGCGTTACCTGACGCTGAAGAACTTCGGGATCTTCGTCGGCGTACTCATCGTCGTTTTCGTCGGCATCTCCATCCGCTCGGAGCTGCGCGGAACGAGCGTCGATTACGGCCGCCTCATGCAGCGCGAGCTTCCTTCCGATCCGGGCCCGGTGAAGCCGGTCGAAGTCGTCACCGAAGCCGCACCAGCCCCAGTTCCCGACGTGACCCACGCCGACCCGCTCCTCCTCGCGCCGATGGGCCGCGAGCAGTGGCTGCAAGGCGATCCGCAGGCCACCGCGACCGCAGCGGCAACCGCCACGACCGTTACGGCATTGCCCGCGCCGACGTTCGGCGTGATGCCGCGCGCCGAAGCCTCGGTCGCCAGCGGCGAGACGAGAGTGGCGATCGTCGGCAGCGCAACCGAAGGCGTGACGGTGGTGAAGGCCGAACGGACCAAGCCGCAGCTGTCCGGCGGCTTTGGGCGTCAGTAGCTTCGATTACTTCACTGATCGGGTTCAATGCACCGATCGACGGCGCCGGTAACTGATGCCTGATGGCTGCGAGTAATCTCCTGCTCCCGTTTGGCTGAAGGCGCGGATGCGGAACGCCACCGGCGTCCCCGCGGTCACCGTCCACGGCACCAGGTGCGACCGCTCCTCCGCATCGAACCAAGGTTCCAGTTCGTGCCACAGTCCGTCGCTGAGCCGGTACTCGATCCGGAAGCCGGTCACGATCTCCGCCGGCGCGTTCCATCTCAGGTGAATGCGTCGGTTCTCGAGCCGCGCGTTCAACTCGGGTGCGTCCGGCGTCTCGAGCGGCACTGTCGATGCGACCTGCGCGAGCACCCGGTTGCTTCCGTGATGGGGCGCCTCGTAATTCGGGCCGCTGCCGATGTACAGAAGGCTGCCGTCGGGAAGCGGTTCGAGCGATTTGGTGGGACACGCGAGCTGCGTAACGGCGGTCGTCGCGTTGTTGTGTTTCGCGAAGACGGTCGCTTGCTGTCCGGTCGACGCGACTGTCCAGAGCAGCGCCGCTCCGCCGGGCGTCGCGCGCAACACCGGACGATCCAGGCTCGCCGCGAACGTCGCGATCGTCTGATGCGCGCTGCCATTCGCAGGCAGAGCGAAGAGAGAGTTTCCGCTGGCAAGCACGAAGCGGGTGCCGTCCCATGTCAGATCGGCGGCCAGCGGATCGACATCGGTCGCGAAGAGGCGCGGCGAATCAACCGGCTGCAGGTTTCCGTCGAGCAGAGAGACGTACAGGTTTCCCCGGATTTCGATGCAGATGATCGGGCAGCTCACAGGCTGCACGTCGAGCCACGCGGCCATGGTGCGCGAGCCGTTCGACGCGATCGCCACGCCGTATCGATCGCCCGCGTCGATGATCATCGGAGCTGAGAGCGTTCCGCTCGCGCTGAGTTTCCCGGCGGCCACGCCTTGATAGCCCCGCGCGCGGCCGAGCAGCACATAGCTGCTGCTATCCCAGGTCACGTCCTGCACGCGCATCGGCAGTTGAATGGGATCGCCGAGCGGACGGGCGCGTGAGTCGAGGAGGACCGCGGTGGTTCCGCTATTCGCGATGAGAACGAAACCGTGGCCGTCGCTCGCTGCCGCCACAACGTCGCGATGCGGAGCAAGCGATCGTTCGACCCAGCTGCCATCGCGCATGCGCAAACCGGCGCGGAGGGTTTGCGCTCCCTCGAACGTCTCGTCCCAGACCACGAGCGTCGCATCGTGCGATGCAGCAGTCGCTTGCAGAGACTGTGACGAGGCCGCGAACGTCAACGGCTGCGGTTCCGAATCGAACGGAACCTGCGATAGCACCGCGTGGTACGGCTGGCCGACGTGGCGGCGTGCCGCGACGATGCGGCCGTTCGTGAGTCCGAGCGAGATGCTGCTTCCAGGCGCGTCGTCGTGTCCGACGGTGCGGCGCGCCGTCTCATCGACGTGCGTCACGCGCACGCCACCCGATTCAGTCGTATAGCCGATCGCCCACATCGACCCGGTCCAGACGATCGAGAAGTCGCTGTTGAACTGCACGCCGGTGTCGAAGATCAGCCGCTCGTTGCCGACGCCGTTTGCGTCGAGAATCGACGCGATTCCCTCGCCGCCGACCGCCATCCACGTCGCCAGGTACGTCGTGCCGTTCGTCTCGATCGCGGCGAGGCGCGCGTTTCGTGAGACGTCGCCGCCGGATGCATAGATGCTCGTCTGCGACAGCTTGGCGCCGTTCGCGTCGAGCCGCACCGCGATCACCTCGTCGAATGTCGCGACGAGCAGCACATAACCGTCGCCGTTGCTGGCGATGTCGAACCCGGCGAGGTTGTTGTTCGACGGTGTGAACACGACCCGTGGCGCGCCGACGCGGCCGTCTGCTTCCACGTGGCGCACGACGACGCTGGGGTGCGCGTGGTCGTAGGTTTGAGAAGCGATGACGAACGAGCGGCCGTTCGAAGCGACGCGCAGTGCGTGGCTTCCGTCGTTGAGCGACACCTGTTCGCCAACCGGATTCGCCTCCGCATCGAGAAGCCGTACGGCTCCGCCGAACGTATCCGCGACCGCCAGAAAGTGCGATCCGTTCCACGCCACATCGAGACGATGCGTGTTTCCGCGAGTAACGGCACGGCCGCCGCGCTTCTCTCCCTCCACCACTTTCGTGACGCGCACTCCCGTCTCGCTCGGCCAGAACGCGAAGAGCTGGCGTCCATTCGAGCGCAGTTCCGCCGTCGCCTGAGTGACGCCGTAACGCGTATTCGTGAGCGGAAACGGTTCCCCAAACGTGAACAGTTGCCCCTCGGCGGCAACCGCGACGAC
>DASVUA010000905.1:0-2165 GCA_036387295.1 Thermoanaerobaculia bacterium
CGGTTGGGCAGAATAACATGCGGTGTCTGAGGCGTTTGCCCCGGGCGATGCGCCACGGGATGCCCGACGCATCGACACGGTTCTGCACAACACCTCCACCGCGCAAACGTTTCCCGCGCGGCATCTCCTTCGCCGGGTTCCGGCACTGTTACACTCTGAGATCCTACCTATGGACTTGAAACGCAAACTGAAGGAGCTGCTCATCGAGCGGCTGAAATTCGAAGACATGACGCCGGACGACATCGGCGACGACGATCCGCTCTTCGCCGGCGGTCTCGGCCTCGATTCCATCGACGCGCTCGAGATCGTCGTGATGCTCGAAAGCGAGTTCGGCATCAAGGTGAAAAACGAGACGGCCGCGCGCGACTACTTCAAATCGGTGGCGACGCTGGCGGAGTTCGTCGAATCGCGCCTCGCGAAACAGACGAGCGCGTAATTCGTCGCGGCTTCAGGCGTAAGGCTTTCGGGGTTTCTTGCGACCAGGCGATGCACCCCAAGCGCCCAACGCCCAACCGCCAACCCAACTACGATGTCCTGGCTCTCCAACCTCCCGCATCAGATCCCGTTTCGTGCCGCGAGCGCGGTGCGCCGCGTGGACGAGAAGACGATCGAAGGCGTGTATCTCTGCACGGCGAACGACATCCTTCCTTCCGGAGTGATGGTGCTGGAAGCGATGGCGCAGTTCGCGGGCGGGCTGGTACTGCAGGGGCAGGGGTTCCTCACCGGGATGGACCGCTGCGAGGTGCTGCGCCCGATCGAACCGGGCGACGAACTGGTCTGCACCGTCACGCTGGAGGCTGAGTTTGGCGGCACATTTCGCTTCAGCGGAGTCGGACACGTCGCTGGAGTAGAAGCCGTTCGCGGCAGGTTCTATCTCGCCGGCGAACGCGCGGAAACGTAAGCGGTTCCATCAGCGAGCGCCATCCCTTCCATGCGCAATCCCGATCTCTCGACCCGCATCGCCGTCACCGGCGCCGGCATCATCTGCTCCATCGGCCGCAACAAAGCGGAGGTGTGGCAGTCGATCGTCGAATCGCGCGCCGGAATCGGTCCGCTGACGCGCTTTCCCGGCGAAACGTTCACCACGGACATTGCGGCGGAAGCTCTGACCGATCTGAGTGGCGAGCTGTCGATCTCGAAACGCGAAGCGAAGCGCCTCTCGCGCACCGACCTCCTGGCCGTGCTCGCGGCGAACGAAGCGCTCGCACAGGCCGACGGTGCGCCGCTCGAGCGGGCGATCGTTTCCACCGGCACGTCGACCGGCGGGCTGCTGGAAGGGGAGGCGTACTACTTCAACCGGATGAATCGCGGACGGCGCCGTGCGGCGACGTCGAGCGTGTTGCAGCAGCCGACCTCCGGCCCCTCGGATGCCGTCGCTCGCGTGTTCAAGCTCGGGGGCGGTGTGATCTCGAACGCCACCGCCTGCGCCTCGGCCGGTGCGGCCATCGGAATGGCGGCCGATTTCCTCCGCTCGCGGCATGCCGACGTCGCGCTCGCCGGCGGCAGCGATGCGCTCTGCCGGCTGACGTACAGCGGCTTCAACGTGCTGCAGGCCGTCGATCCCGAGCCGTGCTCGCCGTTCGGCGCGACGCGGAAAGGCATCACGCTCGGCGAAGGTGCCGGCTTCCTCGTGCTCGAGCGCTGGGACGATGCGGTCGCGCGCGGCGCGACGATTCTCGCGGAGCTCTGCGGTTACGGCGCGTCGTGCGATGCGCATCATCCGACCGCCCCGATCGAAGACGGCCGCGGCGCGGAAGCAGCGATGCGCGGCGCGCTCGACGAAGCGGGTCTGCAGACGGTCGACTACGTCAACGCGCACGGCACCGGCACTCTGCTCAACGACTCGGCCGAAACGAAAGCGATCATCGCCGCGGTCGGCACCGGCGTGCCGGTCTCCTCGAGCAAGTCGTTTTTCGGCCACACGCTCGGCGCGTCCGGCGCGATCGAAGCGGTCGTGAGCGTTCTCGCGCTGCAGCACCAGATCGCCCCGCCGACACTTCGTCTCGCCACCGCGGCCGACGATTGCCCGCTCGATTACGTGCCCCACACGCCGCGCCCGATGGCCATGACCAACATTCTCTCGAACACGTTCGGATTCGGCGGCAGCAATGTCTCGCTGGCCTTTCGAAGCGTCTCGCATGCCCCGTTTAGTGGAGCGGCGGGGG
>DASVUA010000906.1:0-3196 GCA_036387295.1 Thermoanaerobaculia bacterium
ACGGCGAGACGATCAGCCTCAACGAGTACCAACGCGCCGTCAACAACCTCGAAAGCATGTACCGGCAGATGTACCAGCAGCAGTTCACGCCTGAAATGGCGGCTGCGATGGGTCTGCAGAAGCAGGTGCTCGACGGCCTCATCGATCAGCGCCTGCTCGCGCAGGAAGCCGGCCGGATGAATCTCACGGCGTCGCCGGAAGAGATCCGGAGAAAGCTCCTCTCGCTGCCGAATTTCAGCGAGAACGGGCAGTTCGTCGGGATGGAGCTCTACAACCGTTTCGTCACCTCGCGTGGCTACGCCAACGCCGCGGCGTTCGAAGAGGTTCTCGGCCGCGAGATCACGCTCCAGAAGATGGAGAGCGCGCTGCTGAACTCGGTGGTCGTCTCGACGAAGGCGGCCGAGGCCGAGTATCGCCGTACGAATGAAAACGCCAAGATCCGCTACGTCCTCCTGCCGGCCAACGCGCAGACCGCGGTCACCGTCTCCGCCGCCGAGGTGGAGAGCTACTACAAAGCGAATCAGGACAAGTACAAACATGGTGAGGAGCGCCAGATCCGCTACCTCATGGCGGATTTTGCGAAGATCCGCTCGAACCTCAATCCGACCGATGCCGACTTGCAGCAGGCGTATGCCGCGAACCGCGAGCGCTACAAGCGTCCGGCCGCCGCGCGCGTGCAGCACATCCTCGTGAAGGTCGATCCGGGCGCCCCTCCGGCCGCCGATGCGGCCGCTCGCGCCAAGGCGCAGGGCATCGTGCAGCAGCTCCGCGCCGGCGGCGACTTTGCGGCCCTCGCCCGCGCGAACTCGGAAGATCCTTCCTCGTCCGCCAACGGCGGCGACATGGGCTTCGTCGACATGGGCACCACCGTCGAGCCGTTCGAGAAGGCGATCTTTTCGCTTCCGCTGAACCAGATCAGCGATCCGATCCGCTCGCAGGAATTCGGGTATCACATCGTCAAAGTGACCGAGCGCCGCGAAGAGTCGGTCCGCCCGTTCGAAGACGTCCGCACCGAGCTGGTCGGCGCTGCGACGAACGACAAGGCGCGCGACGTCGCGACGCAGGAAATCAACCGCATCAACGCGCAGATCAAAGCGAACCGCCCCGCGAACGCGCAGGCGTTCTCCGCCCTCGCCAACAACAACGTGACGTCGAACGACGGCGGATGGGTCGGCCGTGGCGAGCCGATCGCCGGCATCGGCGCACACCAGGTGCTCGTCGACTGGGCGTTCGCCGCGAAGCCGGGCGACATCAGCGATCCGAAAGGCACGCCGCGCGGCATCGTCATCGCCTACATGGGCGGCAGCCGTCCGGCGGGGGTGAGCGCGCTCAACGACATTCGCGAGAAGGTCGCAGAAGACGCCCGTCTCGAGAAAGCACGCGCCGCGGCGCGCGCCGCGCTCGCGCAGCAGATGGCCGGCGCGACGTCGCTCGACCAGATCGCCGCCAAGGCCGGCCAGCCGGCGCAGGAAACGACCGTCGATCGCAGTGGCCGCGTCCAGGGCTTCACGGGCGACACCACGCAGCTCGTTGACGCCGCGATCGCGTCGAAAATCGGCGAGCTCAAAGGACCGATCGTCACCGCGCACGGCGCCGTCGCGTTCCAGGTGCTCGAACAGAAGAAGGTGACGGCGCAGGAGCTCGCGCAGAACCGCGCCACGGTGATGGACACGCTGCGGAACCAGCAGGCGCGCAGTCTCCGTTCGGTCCTCGTGCAGCGTCTGCGCAAGAACGCGGAAATCGAGCTCAATGAAGCGGTGACGCGCCCTCCGGCAACGTCGGCGCCGGCAGGCAGCTAATGGCGCAAACGCAGGGGCAGGAAGTACCGGCGAAATGGGATGAGCCCGCGATTCGCGTGCTCATGATGCCGCGCGACACGAACGGTCACGGCACCATCTTCGGCGGCGTGATCCTGTCGTACATCGACCAGGCCGGCGCGATCGAAGCGCGCCGGCAGGGTCTGCAGTTCATGGTCACGGTGTCGATGGACAAGGTCGTGTTTCACGAGCCGGTGTTCGTCGGCGACCTCGTGAGCTTCTGGACCGAGACCACGCGCATCGGCAACACCTCGATCACGACGAAAGTCGTGGTCGAGGCCATCCGCGCCGTCGATCCTGCGAATCGCGTGAAAGTGACCGAAGCGCAGGTCGTGTACGTCAACCTCGGCGACGACCGCAAGCCGGCCCCCATCAAGCCGGTCACCGTCAACGCGTACGCCGAGTAGCGCTGCAGGCGCGCCGGCGCATCATCGCCTCTCGGTGAAAAGCCACTCTCGAAGACGGTCTGTCGTGATCAGCTCGGGTGGAAAGTCGTGCTCAAGGCCGCGAAAGCGCCAGAATTCGAGCGGGCCATGCGCATTGAGGAACACGTTCCACGCTGCGGCGAACGGATTTTCCGTATCGGCGTCGCCGTGGACGAGCAAAAGAGGCGTACGCCCGGCGACCCGCGCCGCGTCCGCTGGCGGTACGCCGCCGACGATCGCAGCACGTGCGAACAGCCCTGGATGATCCCGGAGCACGTTCCAGATTGCAGAACCGCCCATGGAGAAACCGATCGCATACGTGTTTTCCGGCGGGATCTGTTCAGTCGCACGGATGTGTTGCACCAGCGCGGCGGCGGTGCCGAGCAACTCGGTGCCTTCGGAGTAGGGGAGAGCATCCGGCCCGATCTTGTAATTGCTGCTTCGCGTCGGGAACTGCGGGACGAGGACATAGGCGCCAAACCGTCTCTGCACGTCGTCTGTGGCCCAGCTTTTCGCGAGCGCTCCCACCTGCGAACGGTTGTCGGTCCCGATTGCGCCCGAGCCGTGAAACATGACCACCAGCCGGCGTGGGTGATTTGTCGGATTGGCGGCAGGCCGCAATAAACGGTATGGCAATGAGCGGCCATCAGGCGCCACGAACACATTGGCCTCGTACGCATCGACCTTGACCGTCTCCGACAGCGTCTTGATCTGGCGCGACAGCTCGTCGGACGCCGCCACAGAGAGCGGCGCAAAGTCGGTCACCTGCGGACCGGACATCGTTGCGGTACAGGCAAGCGCGCAGAGCGACAGAAGAAGCATCAGCAGCCGAAACATGACGCGATTATAAAAAGTGCGCATTAGCGAGGACGATTGTGGTGCAGTTCCCGGCGCACAGTGCGTTCCGCGTTGACCGGCTATCATGCGAGCGTGACCGTACCACCATCGTTGAAC
>DASVUA010000907.1:0-2884 GCA_036387295.1 Thermoanaerobaculia bacterium
GTTGCCGCGCAACGTGGCGTATGTGTAATGGACGCCGCCGTCCAAACGGCCTGCCGTTCCGCGGGCCTGGAGCTGCAGCGCGCGGTATTCGCGCTGCACGCCGTTCGTGTTGCGCATGAGCGCGAGATCGACCGGGATGCCGAGAGGGGTGGTAGCGCGGCGCGTCGACTGCGTGACGCTCGCGGCGTAGAAGTCGCGCCAGTCGCGGCTGACGAGATCCGCCCGCACATACGCCGACGGTCCGAGTTGCGCGCCATACCCGGCGGTCCATTCGCGCACATACGGTGAGGCGAGCGAGCCGTCGAAATACGTCGAATAGCCGGGGATCACGCGCGAGCCGTTCGGGCGGAGATTGTTCGCCGCGCGATTGTCCGTGCCGCCTTGCGCGGTATTGAAATAGTCGAAGGCGGCCTGGATCGCCTCGGCGAGCGTTGTATTGAGCGCGCCGTTGTTGATGGCCGGCCCGCGATACGCAAAGTCGATTGCGGCGGCGTTCCCCGCGGCCTGATTCGACGAGGCGATGCTGTCCGCGATGTGCGTGGCGTATTCGCCATATGAGACAGTGGCGTGCTGCCGGCCGTCGCCGCGCACGTCGTACCGGATCGCGAGGCGCGGCGTGAGGCGGTCGTCGTCCGCCGTCACGGTTCCGTCGGCGTCGACGGCGTGATTGCGATCCCAGCGCATACCCGCGGAGAGTTGCCAGCGGCGGGCGAGCGAGACGACGTCGTTGAGGTAGAGCGAGTCGGTGCGGAGGTCGTTCTCGCGCGCGGCCACGAGCACGGGAGTCCAGCGGATGAACGCCCCGCCGCCATTCGGCGTGGTCGGAGTGATGACCGGATAGATCGCGCCGTCGCGCCACTGCGCGCGCGTGACGAACAGCGAGAAGCCGCTGCCCGACTGCTGATTGTTCGCTTGACGCGTTTCGGTGAAGCGGTCCGCGCCGGCCACGAGCTCGTGCGCGCCGGCGCGTGCAGAGTCGAAGAACGCGCGGCCGCGGAGGAGCCAGTCTTCGTTGTTCCGGCGCTCCACACCGCATACGCCGCAGAGCGCCGGCGAATTGAATCGCGTGTTGTTGTTGGCGCGGTCGAGGAGCGGCGTGCCGCCCACGATGTCGGTTGCGAATGCTCCAGTCCGATCGGCGAAGCTGCGCCGTGAATACTGCGCCTCGGCGATCGCATTCTCGGTGAGCAGGGCCGTGTACTGCAGGCCGAGGAGCGATTCGGGATCGTCGCGGGTAGTGAGGCTCGCTGCGTCGTAGACGTTGCCGGTGCGCACGTTCGTGCCGTCGGTCTGGATCCCAAAGTACGACGCGGTGAGCGAGTGCGACCGCGCGACCTGCGCGGTGAGCTTCGCTTCGTACCGCTTCTGGTCGTTCCTTTCGGCATAACTGATTGCAGGCGACGCCGGTGAATTCGTCCCCTCCGGCACCGACACGGTCGTGCGCGCGGTGTCGTTCTTCGCCCAGCGGCCGGCGGTGAAGAACCACAGCCGGTCGTCGATCATCGACCCGCCAAGGGTGCCTTCCCATACGTGACTGAGCGTGCTCTCGCGCGTTTCGCCGGCAGGCGTCTGCGCGGACCAGCGCGGGCTGCTGAGTGAATCGCGCAGCGACGCACCCAGCTCGTTGCCGCCCGACTTTGTAATCGTGCTGACCACGCCGCCGCTGAAGCGGCCGTATTCGGCGGAGATCGCGCCGGTGAGGATGGTCGTCTCCAGGATTGCGTCCTCGACGTACATCGGCCGCATCTGCCCGCGCGTGTTCTCAGTCACGACCACCCCGTTGACGAGGACCAGGTTGTCGTAGCCGGGACCGCCCGAGATCTGGAGCTGGCCGTTGGAGACGCCGTTGACCGTGACGCCCGGCGCGAGCTGCGCGGTGGCGAGCTGGTTCCGCTGGATCGGGAGGCGCTCGACGAATGCGAGCGGAAGGTTGGTCGAGACCTGCGGCGAGTCGAGCACCGAAGGAGGATCGCCGTGCACCGTGAGGGCGTCCGGCAGCACCATGCTCAGGCTCGGGTCGAGCCGCGCGGCCTGCGACAGCGGCAACGGGATGGCGTACTCCGCCGGCCCGAATCCCTCGCGCATAAAGACAACGCGGTACTCACCGGGAGGCAACGCCGGAAACGCGTACGCCCCCGCCGCGCCAGTGGTCGTGCTGCGCACGCCCTGCATCGCGGGGGAGGAGATCGTGACCGTCACATCGTCGAGCGGCACCCCGCCGGATGTGACGGTGCCACTCAGCGATGCCGTGGTCTGCGCCGAGAGCAATCGCGCGGCGAACAGCATCGCCGTCAATATTTTGATTTTCATAATGCGGACTCGGCCGTATCGTAGCAGGGATGGTAGGATGGAAAGAGATCTTTGATGAATTCAGCCTTGCCGTGATGAAGTCGCGGCGCCGCTTTCCACCGAGCGGATCAAGATCGCGGCGACCGTAACGGGATGCTCCGCCGGCGTCACTCGCAGCAAAGATCGATGGAGGTCAAACGCATCCATCGGCTTCATCGCAATGGGTCTTAGGCTAAGACGTTTCCCTCGTCATCCTGAGCGCAGCGAAGGATCTCAAAATGCGAAAGTGTCCCACTTTGAGGCCCTTCACCGTCTTCGCGGCTCAGGGTGACGACGGGAAAAAGTGTGCAGAGCCCTTAACTTCAGACCGTTGGCCGTAATCGCCACCCACGTCTGTTCGTGGCGTAATGCCGTCGCAAAAGACGCATCACTGACGTCGGTTGTTTCGGCAGGAAAAACGGAAGCATGGTTCTCTAACGAAATATGAAATCGCGTGACCAGCAGCGGAGCATCACGTTCACCGTAGAGTCGCCCGGCACCGCGCCGGAAGTCGTCGCGTTCGACGGCGTCACGAAAGCGGCGGAGGGCACGCCGG
>DASVUA010000908.1:0-2722 GCA_036387295.1 Thermoanaerobaculia bacterium
TGCGGCGGATCCTCGCCGCATCAACGGCGTGAAACGCCGAGTCGCGCGCGAACAGCGTTCGGAATGGTTCGGGATCACGCGCCTTTGCGACAAGTCACTCATACGCGACTATCCGCGCTCGTGAGTTTTGAGACCGTCTGCAAAGCCGCCGCTTTCACTCGCGGCAGCAAAGCTGCCGCAGCGAAGGAACAGGCCGGCGGGCTAAGAGCCCGCCGCTCCACCGAGACGTAGTTGCACTGCGCGGGAACGGTCGCGCGCGAAAGTGAAACGAAGTTTTAATTCACGGGCTCGCGAAAACGGCGCACATATAATTTTGTCCGTGAAGCACGACAACGCCTCGAACCCGCTGACTGAGCGATATGCCTCGCGGGAGATGTCCTACCTCTTCTCTGCCAACTTCAAGTTCCGCACGTGGCGCAGGCTCTGGATCGCGCTCGCCGAGGCGGAAAAGGAGCTCGGCCTTCCCATCACGGATGCGCAGATCAACGATCTGAAAGCGCACGCCGACGTGATCAACTTCGACGACGCCGAGCGCCGCGAGCGCGAAGTGCGTCACGACGTCATGGCGCACGTCCATGCGTACGGCCTGCAGGCGACCAGCGCGAAGGGGATCATTCACCTCGGCGCGACGTCGGCCTACGTCACCGACAACACAGACATCCTCCAGATGGCGGAGGGGCTGCGCATCATCCGGCGCCGTCTCGTGAATGCGATGGCGAAGCTGCGCGAGTTCGCCTGGACGTGGCGCGCGACGCCGACGCTCGCGTTCACGCACTTTCAGCCCGCGCAGCTCACGACCGTCGGCAAGCGCGCGACGCTCTGGCTGCACGATCTGCTCCTCGACTATCGCGACATCGAGTTTCGCGAATCGCAGCTCGCGCTCCTCGGCGTGAAGGGGGCGACCGGAACACAAGCGTCGTTCCTCAACCTCTTCGGCGACGACGAGGCGAAAGTGCACCGCCTCGAAGAGCTCGTCGCCGAGAAGCTCGGCATGCGCCGCAGCTATCCGGTGTCGGGACAGACGTATTCGCGGAAAGTCGATTCGCAGGTGGTGAACTCGCTCTCCGGGTTCGCGCAGTCGGCGTCGAAGTTCGGCTACGACATGCGCCTGCTGCAGCACTTGCGGGAGGTCGAGGAGCCGTTCGAAGACGATCAGATCGGCTCGTCGGCCATGCCGTACAAGCGCAACCCGATGCGCGCGGAGCGCATCGACGCGCTGACGCGTCATCTCATCGTGAACGCGCTCAACCCGGCGCTCACCGCCGCGACGCAGTGGTTCGAGCGGACGCTCGACGATTCGGCAAACCGGCGCATCGCCATTCCGGAAGCGTTCCTCGCCGCGGATGCGATCGCACTCATCTACGACAACATCGTGGCGGGCCTCGTGGTGCACGAGGATGTGATTGCGGCCAACGTCCGGCGCGAGCTGCCGTTCATGATGACGGAGAACCTCATGATGGAAGGGGTGAGCCGCGGCGGCGATCGTCAGGTGCTGCACGAGCGAATCCGCGTTCACGCGAAGGCGGCCGCCGACGCACTGAAAGGAGGGGCGGCGCAGAACGATCTGTTCGACCGCATCGCCTCCGACGAGCTGTTCGGCATCGACCGCGCCGCGATCGAAAAGATCGCACAGCCGGAGCGCTACACCGGACTTTCCGCATCACAGACCGAGCGTTTTCTGGTCGAGGAGATCGATCCGCTTCTGGCGGCCGAGCGCGAGCTGATCTCGCACGAAGTGGGCGAGGTGCGCGTATGAGCGCGCGCGTCTGGTCGATTGCCGTCCTGGTCGTCCTCGCGTATGGCTGCGCGTCAACCACGCAGCCGGCGCCGCCGAAACCGCCGGAAAACCTGCAGGGCGTCGCGAGCTGGTACGGCGAAGAGTTCGCCGGCCGCACCACGGCCAACGGCGAGATCTTCGATCCGCTGCTGCTGACGGCGGCGCATCGGACGTTGCCGTTCGGGACGGTGCTCGACATCACGAATCGCGCGACGTCGAAGACCGTGCGCGTGCGGGTCAACGATCGCGGTCCCTACATCGGCAACCGCGTGATCGACCTGTCGTACGCGGCCGCACAGCAGATCGGCCTCGTCGAGCGCGGCGTCGGCGAAGTCGAGATCAAGATCGTGAAGATCGGCAGCGGCGAGCGCGAACCGCCGGCGCCGTTCGACGTCACGATCGCCGAGTCGCCGAACACCGCGCCGGTGCGCTCCGCGGGCGATCCGCCGCCGATCGCCTTTCCGCTTCCGAATCAGCCGGCCGCGTCGACGCCGGCTCCCGTTGCCGCGGCGACGGACGCGCCCGAAGAGGCGGTGGTCGAACGCGTCGATGTGGTCGTGCAGCGCGGCGACGTGATCACGCGCAAGAAGGTGACGGCGGACGGAAAGTCGTTCGAGGACGTGCCGGTCGGACTCGGTGAAGCGCCGACGGCGAGCGCGTACGACGAGCAGCGGCGCGATGCCGTGCGCCGCGAGCAGGTGTCACCGCGGAAGCCGCAGCAGTTCTTCGTGCAGGTGGGAGCGTTCTCGGTCGAAGCGAATGCGAAAGCGCTCCAGGAGCGGCTGGCGGCGATCGGGCATCGCGCCGTGATCGCGCGCGATGAGCTGTATCGCGTGCGCATCGGCCCGTTCGCGACGCGCGACGCGGCCGTCGATGGCCGCACCGCGCTCGAAGCACAGGGCATGTCCGCGATGATCGTCAGCGAATAGAGTGGAGGGGCGGGGG
>DASVUA010000909.1:0-1956 GCA_036387295.1 Thermoanaerobaculia bacterium
AGCCTCGGCATCGCGCGCTGCGAGCGCGCGCGTCAACTCTTCAATACGCGTACGTTCACCGCCCACCTCACGCTCGACATCCTCGACACGCGCACGCAACGTCGCAGCCTCGGCGTCACGCGCTTCGAGCGTACGCGTCAGCTCCTCAAATCGCGCACGTTCACCACCGGCCTCGCGCTCAATCTCTTCGACCCGCGCACGCAGCGTCACAGCCGCCACAGCCTCCGCATCGCGCGCTTCGAGCGCACGCGTCAACTCCTCAACACGCGCACGTTCGCTGCTCGCCTCGCGCTCGACGTCTTCGACACGCGCACGCAGCGTCACAGCCTCGGCGTCGCGTGCTTCCAGCACACGCGTCAATTCTTCGACACGCGCACGTTCGCTGCTCCCGTCGCGGTGCAATTCTTCGATTCGGGCATGCAGGGCGGCAGTCTCGGCGTCGCGTGTTTCGACGTCGGTGACGAGCGATTGCTCGAGCTCCTCGATTCGTGTGCGCAGCATTGCCGTTTCGGCGGTGTGCGCGTCGGTGCTGTGTATCGCGGCGCTGTTCGCAGCGGCGAGGCGGGCTTGCAGCTCGGCGATTTCGGCGGCGTGGGCGGACGTCTGATCGGCCAGGCGCTCGTTGAGAGCGCGTTCGCGCTCGGCGGCGCGGAGGCGGGCCGCTTCGAGCGTTTGCTCCAGTTCGCGAGCGCGCGTTCGCAGCGTGCCCATCGTCACATTGCGAGCGAGCGAGTCGAGCTCGAGCCGCTCGCGCAGCGCCTTCTCCTCGGCGAGCGTCTGCTCGATCTCCGCCGTGCGCATGCGCATCTGCGCCGCGTCGCCGTCGCGCGACGCACGATCTCGCTCCAGTTCCCGCTCGAGCTCCGCGATCCGCTCCACCGCCGCGGTGCGGAACTCGCGCTCACCATCGGCACGCGCGCGTTCCAGCTCGGCAGTGCGCCGCAGTTCCGCGGCCGTCAAGCGCATGGCCGCGAACTCCGCCACGCGCGTCTCGCTTTCCGTCTCCGCGTCAGCGATTGCGCGCTCGAGCTCTGTGACCCGCGCCGCTTGCGTGCGCGCATCGTCGCGAGCGCTCGCGAGCTCGGCCGCGCGGATTTCCGCTTCCGCGCGCGCTTCGCGCAACGCACTCTCGGCCTCCGCCACGCGCGCTTCGAGCCGCTCCACGTCCGCGCGCGCGGCGTCGGCCTCCTTCTGCGTATCGACCAGTGCCTGCTGCCGCAGAACGCGTTCGTCTTCGGCAAACTGGAGGCGCGCCGAGAGCGACTCGTGCGCCTCGGCATACTTGCGCTCGAGCGCCGCTTCCCGTTCGCGTGCATGCGAGAGGTCGGACATCGCGTTGCGCAGCTCGCCGCGCAAGTCGTCGATGGCCGTCAACACCTCGCCGTGATCGACGACGATGGGCGGCATCAGCAGCGGCGAGGGGGGCGCGATCCGCTCGGCGACGGCAACCGGCCGCGTCCGGCCGCGGACCACGCCGCGCGCCACGCCGCCGGCCACGACAGTGCCGAGGGCCGCGCCGCACGGCATCAGCATCGCGGAGGAGATGGGGCTCGTGCGCGGCAGAAAAAGAAGCGCGTACAACGAAAGCGCGACGAGCGCCGCGACCGCCCCCGCCACGATTCCGTCGAGCAGCACGACCACGAACGCGGCGGCGAGATAGAGATAGAGCGGCTCGTACCGCGGCAGCACGCTCGCCAGCATGTCGTTGAGACCGGTCGCGACGACGACGATCGCCGCCGCGCGCAACGCGGTGAGAACGGCGCGACTCTGCACCGCGTGAGCTCGTTCAGGCACGGCCGGTGATGATACCCGCGGACTCTCGAGTTGCTCGCCGTCACGTGCAGCGACCTCATCGACAGCGGCTCTGGTGGAGCGGCGGGCTCTTAGCCCGCCGGCGGTGCGCGGCGGGCCACAGCCCGCCGCTCCACTGAACCACGTCGTCCGTTGATTTGCCGC
>DASVUA010000910.1:0-2979 GCA_036387295.1 Thermoanaerobaculia bacterium
GGATTGGACGCATCGCGCACGCGCACGGCCACCGTTTCGATCTTCTGATCGAGCGCGGCGATGAGCGCGTCGTTGCGTTTTGCCGCGACGATCACCAGCTCGCGCAGACGCGTGCTTTCCGCGGCCAGTGCGGCCGAGAGATCGCGCTGCACGGTATCGATGTCCGAGCGGAGATCGCGCCGCACGGCAGCGACGTCGTTCCGGAGATCCTCGAGGAGATCGAGCAGGACGATGTTGTAGTTCTGCTGGCGTTCCGTTTCCGGTTCGGCGGCGCGGCGGAACACACGCCGCACGATGCGCAGCAGCCAGTCGTGCTTCGAAGGGCGCGGGCGGTAGCGCAGATCGTCGCGCCAGACCTCGCGCCAGCCATCCGCACCGGCGGGAGCAGTGTCGACGTAACGGTCGTCAGGCATGCATCGAGAGAATACACGTGGAGGACAGGCAACCTGCCTGTCCTCCGGGTACCGCTGGACAGGCGAGGGTCGCCTGCCCGAACTGCTTCGTGTCGTTTACTCGGCGTCGCTCGCGGCGGATTCCGTCGCGTTGGCTTCGGCCGCGGGAGCAGCGTCAGCATTGCGCGCCGAGCCTTCGGCCACGACTTCGACCTGGATCTGCGCGGTGACGTCGCGATGCAGGCGCACTTCGACGTCGTGCATGCCGGCGCTCTTGATCGGCGAGCCGAGCTCGATGCGGCGCTTGTCGACTTCGATGCCGCGGGCTGCGAGTGCGTCCGCAATCTCGTTCGCGGTGACGGAGCCGAACAGATGTCCGTTCTCGCCCACGCGCTTTTCGATGCGGATGTTCACGCCCTTGACCTTGTCGGCGGCCTTCTGAGCCGCATCTTTTTCCTGCTGCGCGAGCAGCGACCACTTGCGGCGCTCGTGCTCGATCTGCTTCAGGTTCCCCGACGTCGCTTCGCGCGCGAGGTTCTTCGGGAGGAGGAAGTTGCGTGCGTAGCCGTCTTTGACGGTCACGACTTCGCCGCGCGTTCCGAGTCCGCGGATCTCCTCAGTCAGAATGACTTTCATGAGAGTCGTCCTTTTTCTTCTTGAAATGTCTGAAATCGAAAAATGAGTCGAACAATCCCGCTACGCCGAGGAGCAGCGGCGCGGCGCCGGTGAGCGTCAGAAACGCCAGCAGCAGCCAGCCGAGCATCGTGCCGGCGAACCCCGCCCCCATCGCCACCAGCAGAAAGCGAAAGATCGCCAGCCCCTGGAGGATGTAGAGGAACGCCACGATCGTGAGCGTGTTGGCGGCAAGCTTCTGCAGCATCCCGCTCGCGAGTGGCGTGAGGCCGCCGACGATGAATGCGAAGAGCATCCAGTCGGGCAGCGACAGGTTCCGGAAAAAGTAAACGCCGGCCGTGTGGTCGCCGCGCGTTGCGGCGAGCTCGCGCCACGCCTTCAGCCGGCCGAGCATCAGCAGACTGAGGACGAACACGAGGGCGAGCATGATCAGCATGAAACCCGGCAGCACGAACGTGCTGTACGTGGCCCAGCGCTCCATCAGGCGAAGCCATTCCGCGGGCGCGCCGTTCGTGCGGTAGAACTGCACGATCTCGGCATTGCTCTGCCTCGTCTCAGCGACGTGCGCCGCGAACGGCGAAAAGTCGATGACCGCGCGCGAGCCGAGCTCCGTCGCGGCCAGCCCGAGAAGGCTGCCGACGAGGAGGAACAGCAGCACGCGGCCGAACGTCTCACCCCGCTCGACGAGCGGCAGAACCGCCATGGTCGGCAGAGCGATCGCGAGCCCCACGGCCGCGATGTACGACCACGCCAGTTTCCCTGCATCGGCCGTGGTCGCGGGAACCGCGGCCACGTAGATGCAGACGAGCGCCATGGCGATGGCGGCCGCCAGCCACGCGGCACGGCGTCCGTTGCGGATTCCGCAATGGAGCAGCGCCGCCGGCACGAAGACCAGCATCGGCGTGATGATCATCAGCGCCGTCAGCAGCGCGTGCGCCGCAATGCTGCGCACCGTCCGGCCGGAAGGCCGTCCGTGCAGCGTCACGGGCTCGCTCTGATGAAGGGACGTTTCGATCATCGAAAAATCAATCTGCGGAGAACGGAAGCAGCGCCGCGATGCGGGCGCGCTTGATCGCGTTCTGGAGCTTGCGCTGGTGCAGCGCGCAGGTTCCGGAGATGCGGCGCGGCAGAATCTTTCCGCGCTCGGGGATGAACTGCTGAAGCGTCTTCACATCCTTGAAGTCGATGTACTCGATCTTCTCGACGCAGAATTTGCAGACGCGCTTGCGGCGATAGAAGAACTTCTTCTTGCCGCCCTGCTGTCCACCCGGGCCGCCACGGCGATCGTCGCCGCCGCCGCCACCACCGGGACCGGAGCCCGGACCAGACCTTCTCGGTGCCATCGTTGCCATCGTCGTTCCTCCTTATGCTTCCGTCGCCGAATCGTCGGCGCCGGCAGTCATGGCATCGCTCGCGGCGTCGCTCGTCGGGGCCGTCGTCATCGACGGGGTCACCGGACGGACGCGCTCTTTCTTCGGATTGCGCTTGGCGAGCTTGTCGGCCCGCTTCTGCTCGAGATCCGTGCGCACGATCACGTGACGCAGAACGCGATCGACGTTCTTCATGCGCCGGTCGAGCTCGGAAAGGGAGCTTTCGCTCTCCAGCACGAAGAGGTGGTAGATGCCTTCGTTGAACTTGTGGATCGGATATGCGAGACGGCGACGTCCCCACGCATCTTCGCTCTTCAAGGTCGCGCCGTTCGTCGTGGCGATACCTCTGAAGTCGTTGATGAGGGTCGTCGATTCTTCCTCCGTCACTTGCGGAGAAAGGATGAACAGGACTTCATAAGTCCTCATGAGACCTCCTTCTGGCCTAGCGGAATCCCGCACACACGTCGGGATTCAAGGAGCTGGCAGATTGTCAAAAGAATAGTCCGGCGCCCGGACGGGGCCGGCAAGTGTACGCAAAGGTCGCGGCCCGGCCAATTAATTCCGCCCGGCGGAGGATCGCACTT
>DASVUA010000911.1:0-2298 GCA_036387295.1 Thermoanaerobaculia bacterium
CCCCCCGCCGCTCCACTTTCAATCGGTCCGGCGACGGACGGAACGCCGCGTGCTAACCTCCGGACCATGACCTCGATCCACACTCTCGGCGAGTTGCGCGCTGCCGGATATCGCGTCCGCTCGGTCAAAGACGAGATGCGCGCGAACCTGCTGCGCGCGATTGCGAACGGCGAGCAGACGTTCACCGGCATTCACGGCTACGAGCGGACGGTCGTTCCGGCCATCCATAACGCCATCCTCTCGAAACACGACATCATCCTCCTCGGCCTGCGCGGGCAGGCGAAGACGCGCATCCTCCGTTCGCTCACGTCGCTGCTCGACGAGCACGTGCCGGTGATCGACGGCTGCGAGATCAACGACTCGCCGTTCGAGCCGACCTGCAAACGCTGCCGCCGGCTCGCGGCGGAGAAGGGCGACGAGCTCGCCGTCGCGTGGCTCTCGCGCGCCGAGCGGTATCGCGAAAAGCTGGCGACGCCCGACGTCACGGTCGCCGATCTCATCGGCGACATCGATCCGATCAAGGCGGCGAATCAGCGGCTCACGTACGCGGACGAAGAGGTGATCCACTACGGCATCATCCCGCGCACGAATCGCGGCATCTTCGCCATCAACGAGCTGCCCGATCTCGCGCCGCGCATTCAGGTGGCGCTGTTGAACATCCTCGAAGAGCGCGATCTGCAGATCCGCGGCTTTCCGCTCCGCATCCCGATGGATGTCGTGCTGGTCTTCAGCGCGAATCCGGAGGACTACACGAGCCGCGGCAACATCATCACGCCGCTCAAAGACCGCATCGATTCGCAGATCCTCACGCACTATCCGCAGAAGGTCGAGACGGCGCGCCGCATCACCGATCAGGAAGCATGGCTCGACCGCGACGGCAGCGCCGCGACGATCGAGCTGCCGGTTGCGGTGCGCGATCTCGTCGAGTCGATCGCGTTCGTGGCGCGCGAATCGGATCTGGTCGACCAGACCTCCGGCGTTTCGGCGCGGCTCACCATCGCCGCGATCGAGCTGCTGCAGTCGAACCTCGAGCGGCGTGCGGCGCTGACGGGCGACCAGCACGTTTATCCGCGCCTGGCCGATCTGTCGATGGTGCTGCCGGCCATCACCGGCAAGGTGGAGATGGTGTACGAAGGCGAGCAGCAGGGCGCCGAGGTCGTGGCGCGAAAGCTGGTCGGGCTCGCGCTCGGAAAGCTGTTCGAGTCGAAGTTCCCGCCGATCGAGCGTGCCGGGACGGCGCAGCGCACCGAACGCGAACGGCGCGGCTACGGTGAGCTCGAAGCAGACGATCTCGACGACGCGTTCGCCGGTCGCCGCGTGAAGCAGCCGAAGAAGGACGCGCATCGCGAGGAAGCGAAACCCGCCCCGCAGGAACCGGCGTACGAATCGGTGGTGGCCTGGTTCGCGGCCGGCAATCGCATCACGCTCTCGGACGAACAACCGTTCGCCGAATACTTTGCCGAGTTGAACCGCGTTCCTGCCCTGCGCGACGTTGCGAGCCGGTACTCCGGTGCGTCACGCGACGAAGAGCTGGCGTTCTGGATGGAGCTCGTGCTCGAAGGGCTGCATCAGGCGCTGCGCCTCTCGCGTGAAGACCTCGATTCGACGATCACGTTTCACGAGCTGATGAAGTTCAACGTCCTCCGCAAGGTTTGACGCCCTCACGGCGGGTGCGCTCACAATTCAGATCCGCAACGTCGCCACCGCACCGGACGCGCCTTTGCGATTCTCCAGCGTGAGCGTCCCGCCGTGCGCCTCGGCGATCTGGCGCGAGAGGAAGAGGCCGACGCCGCTGCCCGACGGTTTCGTGGTGAAGAAGGGGACGAACAGATTCGCGGTGCCGCCGATGCCGCGGCCTTCATCCGAGACGCAGATCACGACCGCGTCGTGGTCGCGGCGCCATGCGACCGTCACGCCGCCGCCGGTTTCGAGCGAGGCGTCGGCGGCGTTCTTCACGAGGTTGATCAGCAACTGTTCGAGCTGATCTTCGTCTGCTGAAACGACGAGCTCCGGTCCGTCGAGCGCGACCTGCACGCGCGTCTCCAGCGATGCGATGCGCGGCA
Organism: Thermoanaerobaculia bacterium; assembly: GCA_036387295.1. Lineage (GTDB taxonomy): Bacteria > Acidobacteriota > Thermoanaerobaculia > Gp7-AA8 > Gp7-AA8 > QHVT01. The sequence continues at coordinate 2,064 of DASVUA010000911.1, forward strand.
TGAGCTCGTGCACGCGGATGTCGCGTTTGCGCGGCTCGGGGAGTCTCGCGAGTTGCGCGTATGCGCGCGTGAACCGCGTCAGCGCCTCGGTGCGCGTGCCGATGACGCGCATGCCGCGCGTGAGATCGTCGCGCCAGTCGTCCGGAAGCTGGTCGCGCGCAATGAGGCGCTCGAGACTCGAAGCGATCGATTTGATCGGCGCGAGCGAGTTGTTCAGCTCGTGGCCGAGGACGCG
>DASVUA010000912.1:0-2058 GCA_036387295.1 Thermoanaerobaculia bacterium
CCCCCCCGCCGCTCCACCTGAATCTGTCGTCAAGTCACGACGACACTTCCTCCGCCTCCACGATCACCCGCAAGCCTTCCACCGCGCGGACGCGCACTTTGCTGCCGGCGGCGATCTCACTTGCGGCGGTGGCGTTCCACAGCTCGCCGTGCACGAAGACTTTTCCGTCCGGCTGCAGGGTGGTGCGCGCGACGCCGATCTCGCCGACCATGGCCTCGGTGCCGGTCGTCACGCGATGTTTGTGCGCGCGCACGACGAGCGTCATCAGCAGCACCGCGATCGCTCCGAGCGGCACGCTGACCACGAGCGCGGTCACGAGATGCACGCGCATCTCGGGGATCGGCCCGTCGACGAGCAGCAGCGCGCCGAAGATCATCGCGATGACGCCGCCCGCGCCGAGAACGCCGTATGACGTGAATTTGGCCTCGAGCGCGAACAGCACGAACGCCGCGACGATCAGCGCGAACGCCGCGTAACGCGTCGGCAGCAGGTTCAGGGCGAAGACGGCGAGAAGAATCGCGATCAGTCCGACGACGCCCGGCAGAATCGCGCCGGGATGGTTGAACTCGGCCCAGAGCGCGAGCATGCCGAGGGACATGAGAATGAACGCGACGTTCGGATCCATGATCCAGGAGAGCAGCCGCTGGTTGAGCGACATCTCGTAATCGACGACAGGCCTGTTCGCGGTGCGCAGCACGGCCGTCGTGCCGTTGAAGCGCTTCACGCGGCGGCCGTCCGCCCAGCGCAGCAGCGACGGGATGTCGGCCGCAACGACTTCGATGAGCTTCAGCGAAAGTGCTTCGTCTTCGGTGAACGACTTCGCTTCGCGCACGCCGCTTTCCGCCGCCGCGACGTTGCGTCCGCGGCGCTGCGCGAGACTGCGGATGAACGCCGCCGAATCGTTCTGCATCTTCATCTTCATGATGTCGTCGAGCTTCTCGCCGCCGAAGACGACTGGATGCGCCGCGCCGGTATTCGTCCCCGGCGCCATCGCCGCGACGTCGGCGGCTTCGAGGATGAAGAATCCCGCCGACGCCGCACGCGCGCCGCTCGGGCCGACCCAGACGATCACCGGCACGCGCGAACGGATGATCTTTTCGATGATCCCGCGCATCGCCGTCTCGAGGCCGCCCGGCGTGCGCAGCTCGAGCACCACCGCATCGGCGTTCCGCAGCAACGCCTCATCGAGCGCACGTCCGACGAACTCGTCCGAAACCGGATGAATCATGTCGTCCAGCACGACGCGCAGAACCGTGGCATGCGCGGAGAACGATACGAAGAAGATGAACAGCGCCAGCGCGGCTCGCATGGAGCGCATTGTCGCGCGAACCGCCACATCGCCGACGCTTCCAGTGGAGCGGCGGGCTCTCAGCCCGCCGAACGCTGATCGACGGCCGGCGGGCTGAAAGCCCGCCGCTCCACCAGTACGCGCTACCCCCCGGCGGGCATGTAATCGGGTTGCGGCTCGTAGTTGAAGAACTTCGTGATGTCGTTGCGGAAGACGAGTTTGAAGTCGCCGATCGGGCCGTTGCGCTGCTTGCCGATGATGATCTCGGCAATGCCCTTTTCCTCGGTTTCCTTGTTGTACACCTCGTCGCGATAGATGAAGCAGACGAGATCGGCGTCCTGCTCGATCGAGCCCGATTCACGCAGATCGGAGAGCTGCGGACGGTGATCGCCGGTGCGCTGTTCGGAACGGCGGGAGAGCTGCGAGAGCGACAGCACCGGCACGCCGAGCTCTTTCGCAATGGCTTTGAGGCTGCGCGAGATCTGCGAGACCTCCTGCTGGCGCGATTCGATCTTCCCTTTCACCGACATCAGCTGGAGGTAGTCGACCATGATCATGTCGAGCCCCATCTCCATCTTCAGCCGGCGCGCTTTTGCCCGCATTTCCAGCGGGTCCATGCCGGCCGTGTCGTCGACGTAGATCTTTCCTTTCGCCAGGCGCGACGACGCCTCGGCGAGCTCGCGCCAGTTGCGCTCGGAGAGCATGCCGGAGCGGATGAGGTGATTCGAGACGCCCGATTCCGACGAGAGGATGCGCAGCCCGATCTGTTC
>DASVUA010000913.1:0-2517 GCA_036387295.1 Thermoanaerobaculia bacterium
GGCCGATCCACGCGCCCCAGATCGCCGCGCCCTTCACGTCTCGCTCGCGGACGGCGGGGTTGCCGTCGGGCGGCAGCAGCTCCCAGTGGCGGCGGAGCGCGGTCCAAGCGGCGTAGTCGAAGCTGCGGAGCATGCCCGCGACGTCGCGGAGACCGCTCCGTTTGAGACGGCGCTCGCTGAGCGGGCGCGCCGGCTCCCCTTCGAAATCGATGATGATGAAGTCGTTGCCGGTGTAGAGCACCTGGCCGAGGTGATAGTCGCCGTGCACGCGGATGCGCTGCGCGTCGAGCTTTCCTTCCAGCACGGCGCGGATGCGCTGATGCAGGTCGTCCTCGCGGCCGAGAATCTCCTGAAACTCCGGATTGTCATTGGCGCGCTTGCGGAGCACCTGCATCGTCTGCACGAGCTGCGTCCGCATGTACTGGTAAATGGAGCGCTGATAGTGCGGCGTGAACGCCTCCGGCGCAAAGGCCGGAATGTCGTCGCGCGAAGCGAGCGCGAGGTGCATCTGCGCCGTCCGCTGCCCCAGGAGCTCGGCGTCGGCGAGATAGCTGCCGACCGTTTCGCGCGCAATGTCAGGCAGCGGCTTCTGCCACAGCGCAAAAACATTGTCCTGCGGCATCGCCTTGGAAATGCGGTCGACCGCCTGCGGATCGCTGAGCAGCTTGTCGTAATAGCGGCCGATCGAGTCGAGCGTGTACGCCCAGGCGTCGCCTGAATTCGGCGTGAAGCCCTGCATGATCGCCACTGTAGTCGGCGTGCCGGTTCGTTCGTCGCGATATTCGAGCGTGCCGGCGACGCGCGGCGTGTGCGTGAACGACGTTTCCTCATTGAGGAAACGGGTGATCTCGATATCGGTATTGACGCCCGGCTCGAGACGGCGGAAGAGTTTGAGGAAGAGGTTCTGGCCGTAAATGATGGCCGTATTCGACTGCTCGACGCCGAGGACGTGCGTGTCGAGGTTCTTTTCGGCGCCGCGCAGTTCCTTGAACGAGCGCGTCGCCACGCCGGCCATACTGCCGAGATTTCCTTTGAGCTGCTTTTTGCGTGCGATCGTGTCGAGCAAGCCGGACGCAAACCCTTCTTCCTGCACCGGCTCGTAAAGAACTGCCCCTTCGCGCAATCGCGCGATGACGGGGACTTTGCGCGACTGATCCTGCTCGCGGCGGACGTTTGCGATGCCGAGCGGCAGCAGATACGACTGCGACTCGCCTTCGTTGAACTCGACGTCGAGAATCGCCAGGCGGGCGTCATTGGGAAGCTCGATCGCATCGCGGACAGTAATGCCGCTGATGCCGCGAGCCTTGCTGCCGAACCAGCGGCGCGTCGGGAGATAGGCGGACAGCGCACGCTCGAGCGCATCGCGGTGCTGCGTGGCGAAGATCTCGTCCCACGAACGGGCGCCGATGAGCGGTGCGTCCTGCGTCGTGATCTCGGGCGCGACTTCCCGTTTCAATTCGAACCAGTAGAACGCGAACGGCCCGAGGTTGAGGAAGTAGGGGCGCTCGCCGACCACCGGAAACTTCGTCCCGCCCGAAAGCTCGACCGGAACCATTCCTCGGAACTGGCTCAGATCGAGCTCGAAGCACTGCACGAGGCGGGAAAGGTTGGCGACGACGAGAATCGTCTCGTCTTCATACCGCCGCACATACGCGAGAATTTTCCGGTTCTCACTGTGCAGGAACTCCATCGTGCCGCGGCCAAACGCTTTGTAGCGTTTGCGCATGGCGATGAGCCGCTTCATCCACCACAGCAGCGAATACTGATTCCCCTGCTGCGCCTCGACGTTCACCTGTTCGTAGTGATATTCGGGGTCGATGATGGTGGGGAGAAACAATTGCTGAGGATTGGCGCGCGAGAACCCGGCGTTGCGGTCTGCGCTCCACTGCATCGGAGTGCGGACGCCATTGCGATCGCCGAGATAGATGTTGTCGCCCATCCCGATCTCATCGCCGTAATAAATGATCGGCGTGCCGGGGAACGAGAACAGCAGGCCGTTCATCAGATGAATGCGGCCGCGGTGATTGCCGAGCAGCGGCGCGAGGCGGCGGCGGATGCCGAGGTTGATGCGCGCCTGGATGTCTTTGGCGTACGTACGCCACATGTAGTCGCGATCTTCGTCCGTCACCATCTCGAGGGTCAGCTCGTCGTGATTGCGAAGGAACATCGCCCACTGGCAGTTCTCCGGAATCGGCGGGGTCTGCCCCATGATGTCGATGATCGGGAAACGGTCTTCCATCGCCAGCGCCATGTACATGCGCGGCATGACCGGAAAGTGGAACGCCATGTGGCATTCGTCGCCGTCGCCGAAATACGGCAGCGAGTCTTCAGGCCACTGATTGGCCTCGGCGAGCAGCATCCGGCCGGGATACTTCTCGTCCATGTACGTACGGATTTTCTTGAGGTACTCGTGCGTCTCCGGCAGGTTTTCGCAGGTCGTCCCTTCGCGCTCGAAGAGATAAGGAATCGCGTCGAGACGGAACGCGTCGACGCCGAGGTCCATCCAGAAATCGAGCG